>JBGQLV010000004.1:0-82433 GCA_041500225.1 Thermodesulfovibrionia bacterium
CAGATGAAAAAGGAAACTTAACTGTTCCCATTACCTCAGAGGAAACCTTTGCCCTTGATCAGGGTGAATTGGGTGTTGCCCAATGGACGTTTGATCACCGCCAGCAGGCCGGTCTGGGAACTGATACGGTTCCCGGCGCTAAGGCACTCTATCTGCCGTTGGTCACTTCATCGCGGACAGTGGGGGTGCTGGGCATTTTACCTGTCTCCTCCCTGGTAATGTTCGATTCGGAGCAGATACATATTCTCGAAAGTTTTGCAAACCAGACCGCTATTGCCATCGAAAGAGCGCTCCTTGCAGAAGAGGCGCAAAATGCTCTTCTAAAAGCAGAAACCGAAGCCCTTCGTAATACCCTCCTCAGTTCTGTCTCTCATGATCTGCGAACTCCATTGGCCGCAATTACAGGGGCTTCATCTACGCTTCTTCAGCCAGATATAACTCTGGACAAGCATAGCAAGAAAGAACTTATAAAGACCATTTATGAAGAAGCAGAACATCTGAATGAAATTATTCGCAATGTGCTTGATATGACGCGCCTCGAGTCAGGTGCAATAGTTATAAAAAAAGAGTGGCAGTCTATTGAAGAAATTATTGGAGTAGTACTGAACCGATTTTCTGAAAAACTCAAGGAACACCCGATTTCAATTAATCTCTCTGTTGATTTACCTCTTGTTCCTTTTGATGCCCTGCTCATTGAACAGGTTTTAATGAATCTTTTGGACAATGCTATAAAATATACACCAAAGGAAACACCGTTGGATCTTTCTGCGATGTTGAAAGGAGATAGTTTGCTTGTGGAATTAGCAGATCGTGGACCTGGTATCCCTCATGGAGAAGAAAAACGAATCTTTGAGAAATTTGTACGTGGTTCTACGGCAAGAGGGGGTATTGGTTTAGGCTTGACTATCTGTCAGACGATTATCACCGCCCACGGGGGTGATATATGGGCTGAAAACAGGCCCGGAGGAGGAACTGTTTTTCGATTTACTCTCCCCATCACCGGGAAACCGAATTTGCTGGAAATGGAAGAAATCTGAAATGTTCAGTATCTATTACAAGAATAAAAATGTCACAAGATAAAGGGACGATTCTTCTCATAGAAGACGAGCCCCAGATGCAGCGATTTCTTCGCATCGTCCTGCAAGGCCAGGGGTATTGCTTTATTGAAGCTCAAACAGGACAAGAGGGACTTGTGCAAGCTGCCACACGTTCTCCGGACATAGTATTGCTTGATTTGGGACTCCCTGATATTGATGGGTTAGAAGTAACAAGGAGATTACGCGAATGGAGCGATATTCCCATAATTGTGCTTTCCGCACGGGAACAGGAACAGGATAAGATTAAGGCACTTGATGCAGGTGCTGACGACTATTTGACAAAACCTTTTGGTGCAGGGGAACTGCTTGCCCGTATTCGTGTTGCCATGCGGCACAGAGCCATGCGGCAAGCTGGGCAGCAAGAACCCGTCTTTGTCCTCGGTAATCTTCGAGTTGATTTAACACAACGGCAGGTTTTTCTGAATGAGAAGGAAGTTCACCTGACACCTATTGAATATAAGCTTTTGACTATGCTAATTAAAAATGCAGGTAGAGTTATTACCCACAGTCAGCTTTTAAAAGAGGTATGGGGTCCTCCTTATCTTAAGGAGACGCAATATCTACGAGTCTATATGACACAGCTGCGTCATAAGCTCGAAGCAGATCCGGCAAGACCTCGTTTCTTGATAAATGAACCTGGTATCGGATACAGACTCAAGATAGATCCTGAAGACAGACTATCTTAATATGAATGTGTACCCCAAATAGCTGTAAGCCTTTTAAGAATAGCTTGTCCAAAAAAAATTCTTATCAATATTTCTGTTGGTAATACATAGGATAAGGAGAGTACTTCTGAATGACGGGTCGTATGTCGTAGGAGCTGCATAAGAAGCACTATAACATATGAACAAAAAGGACAAGAAAGCAATTATCTTTTTTATATCTTTAAGTTTTAAAGATACTCGCTATTTCCTGCTCAACAGTCTCAATGCCTTTTCGTGAAGTTTCTCATTTCCTGATGCAAGCAGTGATGTATTTTTTTTAAGGCTGACTTCGATGGTCTCTATAGGATTACCTTTAATATCTGTAAATATCCCTCCTGCCTCCTTTACAAGCAACCAGCCACCTGCGAAATCAAAGCCTCTCGAAGGCGATGGATTAGCAAAGACACTGATTGCACCATATGCAAGGTATGCAAGATCAAGTGCCGTAGCACCGAGACACCGTGTCTTCCTCGATTCTGCAAGAAGCGGAATTATACGGGGGATGTCTTCGTGAGGAGTCTGTGCCTCATATGCGGTAAGATAAAAATTGTCATCTTTCTGTGTATTCATCCTTTCACCATTTAAGAATGCTCCTTTGCCTTTTTCTGCCCAGAACTCATCACTATTTATGAGGTTTACAACATATGCGAGTTCAATATCTCCCACTGTATTTCCATCCACAACTGCAATGGATGTGCAGTAAAAAGGTATACCTGAGACTGCATTCCTGCTGCCGTCAATAGGATCTATCAGTATCTTCTTGCCTCCACTTTTTATATCCTTTATCCCAAGCTCTTCAGAGACAATCGTCATTGCTTCCCGCGATTCATCAAGACCGGAGATAATAATATCTTCTGCAATTTTATCTATTGGATAGGTCTTATCGCCTGATGCACCAACACCAATAGCAGTTTTAGCCCCCTTTTTGATTAAAGGGATTTCTTTTAAAAGCCTTTTACCTATATTTCTGAGTAATTTGATTTCCATGTTGAGGGTATTTTACGTGAAGACTTTAGAACTGGCAACTTTCAGATATTCTTAACCTTAAAAAGCATTTCATTTAATTTGTAGGCAGGCATATGTGCAGAAAAAGCTTTACCATCGCTACCTTTGTAGGACTATTCAAAGACGGTTGAACCTCCACGTTTTCATGCATAACATACTGATTTCGTTTAAAACCAAATTGCGATTTGTAAAGGTTTTTCTGCATATATGACTGATTTTGCAGTTAATCCTGTCAATGACTTATAGAAAGGTTTTAATGGCATCCGCAACCTTTGCTACTCTAACCATCTCCTTTACATCATGAACACGGATTATATTCGCACCATTCATGATAGAAATGGCAACTGCTGCTGCAGTGCCTTCCAGTCTATCTGTTACAGGCACATCTCCGAGTATTTTGCCGATAAATGCCTTTCTTGATGGGCCTATCAGGATCGGTTTTTCTAAAAGGGTAAATTCACGAAGGTTATTAATTATCTCAAGGTTGTGGTTAAATGTCTTTCCGAAGCCTATACCAGGGTCAATTATTATTTTATCTTCAGGTATTCCTGATTCTAAAGCTGTTCTAATACCTTCCCTGAGATAATCTATTATCTCAGGTATCAAAGCCTCATAAACAGGATTCTGCTGCATAGCCTTTGGCGTACCTTTTATATGCATAATTACCACAGGAACTTTATACTTAGTGATAACACCTGGCATCTCAGGGTCGAACCTCAATCCGCTTATGTCATTTACCATGGACGAACCTGCATCAAGTGCCCTTTTTGCAACTTCTGATTTGTATGTATCAATGGATATAGGGATCTTAATTTCTTTTGCGAGTACCTCAATAACAGGGATTGTGCGCCTTAACTCTTCTTCGATAGTGACTGGCTCAGAGCCTGGCCTTGTTGATTCACCACCGATATCGATGAAATCAGCACCGTCTTCAACCATCTGGATTCCCCTTTTGATGGCTCCAGCTTTATCAAAATACAGGCCGCTTTCAGAGAAGGAATCCGGCGTGACATTCAGGATTCCCATAATATATGTTTTTTTAGAAAAATCTAAGAGGAAGTCTTTTCCGCCCGGGCGGATTTCCGACCAGGCAAGCCTCAAACCTGAACTGTCCTTTTTGACTCCACTTCCTGAATGAGTGCATCTATCTCGGCCCCGTCCATAGTCTCCTTTTCGAGAAGTGTTCTTGCAAATGCCCCAAGAAGATCCTGGTTTTCTGTAAGGAGTTTTTTAGATGTATTATATGCCCCAATTACTATCCTCTTAACCTCTTCATCTATATCAACTGCTGTCTTTTCGCTATAATCCTTGTGTCTTGCAATCTCTCTCCCGAGGAAGATCTGCTCATCTTTTTTCCCGAATGTAAGGGGACCGAGCTTATCTGACATGCCCCATTCCGTAACCATCTTTCTTGCAAGATCTGTTGCCCGCTCAAGGTCATTGCCGGCCCCTGTGGTCGTATGTTTCAATGCGATCTCTTCTGCAGCCCTGCCGCCGAGAAGGACTGACAGGGCCTTCAAAAGATAATCTTGAGAGTAGGTATATTTGTCATCTATAGGTAATTGCTGCGTAACTCCAAGGGCCATTCCCCTCGGAATAATGCTAACTTTATGTAATGGGTCAGTACCGGGTGTTAGTTTTGCCACAAGTGCATGTCCAGCTTCATGATACGCAGTATTCTTCTTCTCTTCCTCGCTTATTATCATGCTTTTTCTTTCCACGCCCATCAGTACTTTGTCTTTTGCTGCCTCGAAATCAACCCTCTCTACCTTGCTCTTTGACTTCCGTGCTGCAAGCAAGGCAGCCTCATTAACAAGATTTGCAAGGTCAGCGCCTGAAAAACCAGGTGTTCCACGGGCTATTTGTTCAAGTTGCACACTCTCATCAACCGGGATATTCTTGGTGTGAACTTTTAGTATCTCAAGCCTTCCCTTCACATCAGGTTGAGGCACTATCACCTGTCTGTCAAACCTCCCTGGCCTGAGAAGGGCAGGATCGAGGACATCAGGCCTGTTTGTTGCTGCGAGGATAATAACTCCCACGTTACTTTCAAAACCATCCATTTCTACAAGGAGTTGATTCAGGGTCTGCTCACGCTCATCGTGACCACCGCCGAGACCTGCTCCCCTGTGACGGCCAACAGCATCTATCTCATCAATAAAAATAATGCATGGTGCACTTTTCTTTGCCTGATCAAAGAGGTCCCTGACCCTCGACGCGCCAACCCCAACAAACATTTCCACAAAGTCAGAACCTGACATTGAGAAAAAAGGCACACCAGCTTCACCTGCTATAGCTCTTGCAAGAAGGGTTTTGCCTGTGCCTGGTGCACCAACTAAGAGGACTCCTTTGGGAATCTTGCCACCGAGCTTCTGAAACTTCTGGGGGTCCTTCAGAAAATCAATGATCTCCTGAACCTCTCCTTTTGCTTCTTCTATCCCTGCAACATCAGCAAAAGTTACCTTCACTGACTTTTCAGAAACCAATTTTGCCTTTGCCTTACCAAAGGATAATGCCTTATTGCCACCTGTCTGCATTTGTCGCATAAAGAATATCCAGATAGCGATCAGTAAAATTATAGGGCCCCATGAAAAAAGGAGGTTCCAGTACCAGGGATTCTGTTCTTCAGGCTTTGCAGTAATCTTTACATTATTAGACCTTAAAATTTTTACAAGGTCAGGATATTCTGCAGTATATGTTTTAAACTTCTTTTTATCTTTCAATTGTCCGGATATAACGTTCCCTTTTATCGTAACCTCTTCTATTTCACCTGCCTCAAGCCGGGTCATAAATTCAGAAAATATCATCTCCTGTTCCGTCTTCTTGGGAGTGTTTAGAAGATTGAAAAGGAGTATCATCATAACTCCGATCAATAACCAGACAAATATATTTTTATAAGCATTCATGCTATTTCATCAACCTCAAATGTTTTATTTTAACATATTAAAATGGCTTTTTCTGTTTCAGTATTTGATTACTTCATCCTCTATTAACTTTTTCTGCATGTTTATCAGGCTATTTATACCTTCCTCTGCGAGTTTCATGAGACTGTCGAGTGCAGTTTTTGAAAAAGGTGTCCCCTCAGCAGTTCCCTGTATCTCAACAATTTTTCCGTCTCCTGTCATCACAACATTCATGTCCACCTCTGCCGTAGAATCTTCCGAATAACAGAGGTCAATCCTCGGCTCGCCATTAACTACACCAACGCTTATGGCAGCAAGGTAGTCCTTAAGAGGGGTCCTGTCTATAAGACCATTTCTCAGTGCATATTTCAATGCATCTGATAGGCATATAAAGGCGCCGGTTATTGCTGCTGTTCTTGTACCTCCATCTGCCTCTATCACGTCACAGTCCATCCATATCGTCCTTTCACCGATAACTGACAGGTCAACAACAGACCTGAGTGCCCTGCCTATAAGCCTTTGTATCTCGTGTGTCCTCCCGCTAATTCTGCCTGTGCTGGATTCTCTTACAACTCGTGCTTGGGTTGCTCTCGGAAGCATTGAGTACTCTGCGGTTATCCACCCCTTTTTCTGATCTCTTAGAAAAAGGGGAACCCTGTCCTCAATTGAGGCAGTACATATCACCCTTGTGTTTCCCATCGAAATCAGTACTGAACCCTCAGCCGCCCCTATGAAATTCCGGTGGACCTTCACATCTCGTATCTCATTATTTTTCCTACCATCAGGTCTCATCTAACCTCCATTCTTTAATTGCCAACCACTATTTTTTTTATATGCTCTATCTTTTGTCCAAGAAAATCCCCGCCAACCTTTAAAAACCTTTCAGGCGAATCAGTTACATAAAACTCCCTTAAAGGCATACCTTTTTGCTTCCTGTTTAGGTCGATAACATCAAGCATTGTTTTAATCTCGTGTGATGTCTCAACTGCAGAATCAATAAGTCTGATGCCTTTACCCATAACACCGGCTATAACCTTTTTCAGTAAAGGGTAATGTGTACATCCAAGTACAACGGTATCTATTCCTTTATCTTTTATCTCCTCAAGATACCGTTGGGCAATCAGTGTAACAATATTCCCTTCTGTCCAACCTTCCTCTACAAGCGGTACAAATAAGGGACATGAAAGACCAAATACCTCTATGCTTCCATCAATTGCCTTAATAGCCTTTGTGTAGGAATTGCTTCTTACAGTCGCCTCAGTTCCGATAACACCGACCTTCTTGTTTCTTGTAGCCTTAACAGCAGCCTTTGCTCCTGGCTCGATAACACCAATAACAGGTATCGAAATACTGTTTTTGATGGCATCCAGGCTTATAGATGATGCGGTATTACAGGCAATTACAAGAAGTTTAATATCTCTTGAGAATAGGAATTTTGTGTTTTCAAATGAATATCTGATGATTGTTTCCTGTGACCTTATCCCATATGGAACCCTCGCAGTATCTCCGAGATAAATAGTGCCTTCATTAGGCAGTTCCTTTATTATTTCTTTTAATACTGTGAGTCCGCCTATCCCAGAGTCGAAAACACCAATTGGCCTGTCTTTTTTATTCATGAGAAACCATATCTTTTAGAGGATGTAAGAGATAAAAATGCCCTCCGAGCGTTTCTATCTCTTTCCCTTCTATAAATACTTTTACATCCTGAATGTCCTGTATATTTGAGACAAGGCTTTCATACAAACCGCGAAGGAGTAAGAATTCTGTTAAGGCATCCCCCTGGAAATTTCTCCTAAATTCATCTGAAAGATCAACATAGAGTATTCTGTCTGCGTCTTTATACAGACCGAGTAGCTTTGCATCCCGCGGTATACTCGATGATGCTACGCCCGCAGGTCCTTTAAGGTATTCTTCTACAGTAGCCTCTGCAACTGCAAGCTGCACAGTCTTCCTTGGAAGTCTTCTTTCTTCAATCCGAAGCCGATCACCTACAGGGTAATAAATCCTCAGAGGAAAAAGGTCTTCTGTCCTGGTTAATATTTCAGCAACCTCTTCAGTGGGCTTTTCCCTGGAGAATATCTTCATGAAATAAAGATATCCGCCTGCAATACCACCCAGAAAGATTAGTGCCAGCAATATTATGCCAGATAGCCTTTTGATATTCATAATTCTTAGCCCCTATTTCTCAGTTCTCATTTTGCACTTGCTATTGTCCATATGTTGCAACCCCGTTGATAATTGAATTTTCAAGTCTCGCCCTCATCTGTTGGTCATAAACCATAAATTTTGGTGAAGGAAGTTCGATTAAAACAGAAGGTGCACCAGCAGAATTGAGTAAAGGGAGAGGCATTTGCCGGCGAATAACATCCGTCTTGAATTCATCTTTTATAGCTTTCCCGATGCTATCTGACAATGCCTTACTTTTTTCAATATATTTTTTCTGTCTTGAAGAAAGGCTATAAAAATCAACTATTTCATTTGAGCCTTGCTCTTCAAACTTAAGGCCGTAAAGGATAAAATTCTCAGACATTGAAGAATGTAAACTTACAAATACATCCGGGCTTTTCTGGTTAACAAGGTTAATTCTGTCAGCAAGCGAGATATACTGGTCAACCTTGCGCGTAAGAAAAACCTTTTTGCCTTTCCTTGAAAGGATTGTACTTAGATCTTTAGCCAGACTCAGGCTGATATCTTTCTCACTTACATCTCCAGAGGTTATACCAAAATCATAGCCGCCATGTCCTGCATCGATGACAAAGACTTTGGACAGGATTGGCACTGGTTGTTTCTCAGCTGTTTTTTCGGTCTGTTTCTCTGCCTGTTTTTCTATTTTTTTTTCTGTTTGTTTTTCCTTCTGTATTTCTTTCTTCTGGATATCGAAAACAAGTCTTGCCGGAGAAGAGAGCCTGAAGAATTTTATCTCGCCCTGTTCTTTAAGATTCATTACTAATAATTTATCCTTCGGAACTATCTCGAAAGGGAGATCCTTCTGGGCTGTCAGATTGAATGATTCAGGGAATTGTATCTTTATCTGAGAGGATAAAGTAATAACCTTTGTTTTATTAATAAAAGATTCTTCAGCCTCAAACACAACCCGAACCAAGCCTTCCTGTTTGCTGAACTTAACTGAGACCTCTGTCTTTTTCTCGGCAGAGAGGGAAACTACTGTAAGCAATAATAGGGATAAAACAATAAGAGATATTTTTTTCAATTAAAAACAGCCTTTCTGTACTGTTAACTAAGATATTTTTTTGGTGGAGGCGGCGGGAATTGAACCCGCGTCCGAAAGTACTACTCTCAGGCTTCTACATGCTTATCCTGCTTTTTAAATCTCGGATGATAAACCGCCAGCAGGCGGGCTTTTTATCATCCCATCTCCTTTAATCTTACCTCAGGTTCAGGAGAAAGACCTGAGGCCAGCCTGCTTTATGACGCTGTCACCTGAAACACAGACAATTTCAGGGCAGCGTGCTGCTTATTTAATTAAGCAGCGAGTGCCAGTTCGTTATTGGCTTTTGTGTTTGTTTCCGCCTTTTTACGTGGTGACGGAGCCACGACATGCAACCTGAGCCTCATAACCCCCGTCGAGCCCTTTCGCCCCCGACGTTACAAGTAGGCAGTAAACAGTAAGCGGTAAGCAGCAAAATAATACTGCCTACTGCATAGTGCCACTGCTTATTTGCTTTTCATGGCCCTTTCGATTTCTCTCCGGGCCTCCCTTTCTTTTATTGTATCTCTTTTTTCAAAAAGTTTCTTGCCTTTTGCAAGCCCGATCTCGACCTTCGCAAAAGAATCCTTGAAATACAGCTTTAGCGGTATTAATGTATATCCCTTGGCAACAACTTTACCGGCCAGCCTGCTTATCTCTTTCTTGTGCAGGAGGAGTTTCCGTGTCCTCAAAGGGTCATGGTTCATGATATTACCGTGGCTGTAAGGGCTGATATGACAGTTCAGGAGAAAAACCTCTCCCCCTTTTATAATTACATAACTGTCTTTCAGGTTAGCCTTGCCTTCTCTGAGGGATTTGACTTCCGTACCTAACAGGGCAATACCAGACTCTACTGTCTCATCAATATGGTAATCGTGATATGCCTTTCTGTTCTGGCATACAACCTTCATTGTTTAATTTTAACATTTTCTATGCCCTGCCCACACAAAAATATCTAAACCCTTTCTCCTTAAGCCTCTGCGGTTCATATATGTTCCTCAAATCAAAGAAATAGAGACCCTTAAGAAGTTTCTTGAGTCTATCAAGTTCGAGGTTCCTGAACTGGTTCCATTCGGTCACGATAACGAATGCATCAGCACCCTTAGCAGCTTCATAAGGGTCTTTGCAATATTTTATTTCAGGTAATATTCTGTTCGCTTCCTTCATAGAAACCGGGTCATATACCCTGATATTTGCCTTTTCTTTCAGAAGGCTCTTAATAATATAAAAAGAAGGGGCCTCACGTATATCGTCTGTATTTGGCTTGAATGAAAGGCCCAGAATCGCAATTGTTTTGCCTTCAAGCACACCCATTGCATCCTTGATCTTTTTAACCATAAATTCCCTCTGCCTTTCGTTAGCCTTAATTGCAGAATCAACAATGCTGAGTTCGACATCGTGCTCCTCTGCTATCTTTATAAGGGCATTTGTATCCTTGGGAAGACATGAGCCCCCATAGCCAGGACCTGGATGGAGGAATTTTGGTCCAATCCTCTGGTCAAGCCCCATGCCCTTTGCAACCATATGAACATCTGCCCCTACTTTCTCACAAAGATTCGCCATCTCATTGATAAAAGAAATCTTTGTTGCAAGAAAAGAGTTAGATGCATACTTTATAAGCTCTGCTGTCTCATTGTTAGTTATGACAAAAGGTGTTTCAATAAGATAAAGCGGTTTATAAAGATCTTTCATTATTGCAACTGCCTGCTGGCTTTTTGCACCTATCACGACCCTGTTAGGTCTCATAAAGTCCTCTATTGCAGAGCCTTCTCTTAAAAACTCGGGGTTTGAGACAATATCAAATTCAGTCTGTTCTTTCAGGTTTTTTGAAATTATCTCCCTTATTTTTTTACCTGTACCTACAGGCACAGTGCTTTTTGTAACAATTACCTTATAGCCGTCTATATGTCTGGCAATTTCCCGTGCAACCTCTTCCACGTATTCCATGTTAGCAGAGCCATCTCCTCTCCGGGGGGTTCCTACTGCAATAAATATTACGAGGGATGATTCAATAGCCTTCCCTATCTTAGTTGTAAATTTGAGTCTGCCTTGTTTAAGGTTTCTCTTAACAAGCTCGTCGAGTCCAGGCTCATAAAATTGAATAGCCCCATTTTTCAGTGACCTTATCTTTTTTTCATCCTTATCAACACACGTTACAGATATGCCAAATTCAGCAAAACAAGCTCCTGTAACAAGCCCTACATATCCGGTTCCTATAATTCCAATATGCATTATACCTCCAATATTATCTTATAATTTATTGAGTAAATTTATCATCATTAGGCCGGCATTTTCAACAATTAAAAGAAAACTAAAAGAAAAAGAATAGAGAATATATAACTTTAGATTATCTGGCGATAAAAAAATTCTGCTCCTTGCTTTCCAGATATGGTATCTGAATAATAGAAGTTGATATGAGGCGAATTAGTTTCTGAGAAACTACCACCACTTAGCATTATGACAGCATTTTTTCCAAAAAATTATAAGCGAATTGATATTTATGCATATGTATTATTCATCGTATCAGCTATTTATATGTTTTATAACTTATGGTGTGGAAGTCTTTACGCCTGGGATGAGGGATGGTATGGAGAGGTTGCAAGGGAAATAGTCATTGAAGGGAGGGGATGGCTTACACTCCACTATAACTATCAGCCATGGTTTCATAAACCGCCTCTTTATATATGGATGATAGCTATAGCTTATAAGTTTTTCGGCGTAAATGAGTTTGCTGTCAGAATTTGGTCAACCATATTTGGATTTAGCAGCATTATCCTGGTTTACTTCTTGTCAAAAAAATTATTTTTATCTGAACGGGTTGCCTTTTTTTCATCCCTAATACTCGTAGGTTTTGCCCAGTTTGTAAAACAGAGCAGGATGGGGATGATGGATGCTCCTTTGACCTTTTTCATCCTGCTTGGTATATATTTTTTCTGGATAGGCAGAAAAAGAGAATGGTATCTCCTTTATGTTGGTATAATTACAGGCATTGCCTTTATGCTAAAAAGCTTCGCAGCTTTTCAGATTCCTATTATAATAATCCTGTTTTCATTCATTACTGGTGAACGGAAAAGGCTTGTAAATCCAAAGGTTATATATGGTTTCCTGATTGGTTTTTTGATATGCCTTCCCTGGCATCTATACCAATATATTGGGTATGGAATAACATTTATCAACGAGTACTTTCTTGTTCATATTGTCAAGAGAACCTTTGAGTCATTACCCGGTGATCAAGGAAATGTTCTCTATTACTTTAAAATACTTAATTTTAAAAATATTCCTTTAGGAACTATCGGTCTTTTCACAATACCTTATATTTTCGTCTCTGCATTTTTAGAAAAAGATAAGGACCGAAAAGCTGCTTTTATTTTAATGTTAACCTCTATCGCTGTAATTCTTTTGCTTTTTTCGGTTGTCACCACAAAGTTGCCCTGGTATATCGTACCTGTTTATCCCTTCTTATCTATTTCAATAGCAGTATCTATAGACATCCTTGTAAGTCGTATGAATTATAATAAAGGCAAGTTACTGATTATAATCTTTGTTATCTTGATTGCAATCCCGATTGCCAGATTTGTCTTTGACAAAAAGCACAAAAATTCAGATTATAGCTCCGAGCTAAAAAAAATATCACTATCTGCAAAAAACTATAGCGGTAAGTCTGACCCTTTTCTTTTATACAGAATCCACGAAGAGACTGTTACCTTATTTTATTCAGAGAGAAAAATATCAAGGGTAAATAAAGATGATCTTCTCATGACAATCTCTAATATAAATCCCTTTATTTGCTTGATGTCAAAAAAAGATGGTTTTTTTAAAGAACTTAAAAATAAAAAATATGGGCTAACTATTCTTAAAGAAACTGATAAATATATTCTTTACAAAAGATAACACTAATTAGCTAAAACCTCATGTATCTTATCAATGACCATCTTTGGTGTAATTATATTTAGGCATGCCTGTTTCTCCTGGTTTGAGCAGACATCCTGGTCGCACATTCTGCACGACAACGTGCTCATATCGAAGAGAATCTTTTTCTCAGTCCACGGCCCGCAATACTTCGAGAAGGTCGGCCCATAAATTCCGATCACAAATAGACCTGTTGCCGCCGCGATGTGAATAGGCGCAGAATCGTTGCCGATAAATAAATCGCCGAATTTGCATAAGGCCGCGAATTCCATAAGGCTTAGCTCGTTGGAAACAATTTCAGGAGTCCTTTCCAGCCTTTTCAGGACGTCCTGAACGACATGCCCTTCCTGAGGCCCCCCTATGAGAAAGACATTGTAATCCTCCCCCAGCGCGTTTATCACCTCAGCAAATCTGGCGGCCCCCCACTGCCTTATTTCCGTCCTTGAGCCCGGGTGCACTATGACAGCCTTCTTGCTTTTTCTTTTCAGGATGGGGAACCTTTCCGTTATTCCCCTTATCGCGCTTTCAGGGACATCAATGGTTAAGCTCCTGTCAAAGATTTTGAGCCCCGTATCAGTGAGGGCCTGTAGATAGTACTCGATCATATGGGTATTCTTCTCATAATCCCAGAGAAACTTGTCCGTAAGTAAATATGCTCTCCACCAACTGTCATGCCTGAATCCGACCCTCACCGGCGCGCCGGATATGAAGCCGATGATGGTAGGCCGGTCGGAATTAGAGAGTATAAAAGCCGTATCAAACTTTTTCCTCCGAATCTCCATGAGGAAACGTATAAACCTTATGATACCGAACCGCCCCTTTATCTCTTTTCTCTGGAAGGCTATGACCTCGGAAACGTCCGGTAGCAATTTCAGGAAGATCTCACCTCCCTCATTGACCAGGGCAGTGATTTCGGCACGGGGAAAGTTCAGCTTCAGATTTCTCAGGAAAGGATACATCCAGATGGTATCCCCGATATACCGGAGATTGATGACGAGTATTTTCTTAGCGTCCTTCAGCATCCCCGCCGTCTTTCACCTTATGAAGGCCCTCCTGTCCTTGCAGGTTATGCAGCTATCGCTGTCGCAAAGGAAAAAGTCCGGCTGTTTCTTAAGGAATTCCACAGCCCAATGCACAAGTTCCCTGGCTTTGATTAGGTGGCATATTGCGCCTCCAATCCTGACGGATGTATAAGCGACTTTCCCAAAGGGCAGAAGCCCCGCTATTTTCCTGAATTCACCAGAGTGTCCCGTAGTCCTCAGCTCGGCCACAAGATGCTGCGAACCTTCTTTATAACCATAGAAAGCCTTGTAATTGCCATACGGCATTTTCGCGAGGTATTCTGCCGTGTGCAAAATAGAGACGGTATCAAATCCGGTCCCGAGGAGCAGGACATAGCCGTTCCTTGAAAGGATCTCTCCAAGGGGTGAGTTCTCGCTCAGGCTATCGGACATATGATATTTCCGTGATAGTGAAGCGGCTTCTTTCCCCCAGAAGCAAAAGCTGAGTTGAGGGTGGAAGTTTCGACAGACACCTTCTGACTTTCTGAAGGTTTCTGCAATGGCGCCGATGGGTTTGCTCACCGGAAATCCCGGATAAAAACTCTTGCGTTTCCTGATTCTGTCCGGCCTGATATCTCCATATGCGGTTTCATAAGTAAAAGCAGGCATGAGGATAAGACCTTCGCCGGAAATAAGCTCTTTGAGTACTTTTATCACGGTATCCGCCCCTCCTTCAAGAGACCCGAAGCTGCTCAGGGCGGCATGAACAACCACGGCTTGTCCGCTCCTGATGCCTAATTCGACGAGGGATCCCTTCAATTCATCTCCCCTCAAAAGTCCTCTGGTCTTGAACAGGGTGTTAATAATACGAGAAAAACGCGACTTTTTCTTCCGTTCTAACTTCGCGCTCGAATAGTATGAAGCGGCGCAGTAACTAAGGGCCGTGAGGGTCTTGTATGAAAAATTATCGAGGATGTTGTTCGTCTCAAGATGCCGTCGACATGTGGCTATGATTCCCGACTTGAAATCATATTCCTCACCGAGGTACTTTTTCCTTGCCGTCCAGCTCATCCCATGTATGTAGTATATATACACCAGATATTTGACATAGATGAACGGACCTTCCATAGCGAGGCGAAGTCTGAGGTCGTAATCTTCAGCCCAGTTTACTTCCGGGTTATATCCTCCTATCGAGTCATAAATACTCTTTCTGATGAGTGCCGCGCCATCCGGCACAAAATTGGCGTTGAACAAGTCAAACTGATTGAAATCCCTCCCGTAATAAAAAGGCGACCTGATTTTCTTCACCCGCCGGACAACTTTCGTTTTGCCGTACACAACGCTTGCATCAGGATGAAGTTCAGCCGCTCCAACAAGCGTGCGAAGGCGGTTCGGCAACGCCATATCATCGCTATCCGAGGCAATAATGTAGCGGCCCGAGGCACGGTCTGCAAGGAACTTATAGATAACAGCCGGCTTGCCGGAATTCTTCTCTCTCGTAAAATACTTGATGCGTTTGTCCCCTTCAGCAAAGCTCTTGATGATTCCGAGACTCCCGTCCGACGAGGCGTCGTCGCAAATGAGCAGCTCGAAATCCTGGAACTCCTCCTTAAGGACACTCGATATAGCCATTCTAAGGAAGTCCTCTCTGTTGTAAACAGGCATCAGGACTGAAACAAGAGGCATCTAAACACCTCCTTGGATATGTAATTGATAAAGACAAACTACGAAAACATATGGACGAATCATAAATATCTCACCCTTCCATCAACCCATTTCTCTATCAGGGTATGGCCGTGCAGTGTCTTCTCCGATGTCCGCCACCAGAGGTCTTGAAGCTTGGCGCGCCTTCTCTCCAGAAACCTTTTCCACCAAGTAAGTCTCCATTTTCTGCGGAAATAAGCGCGATTTTCCGCTTCGTATGGCTTCACGTTTACTTCCTTACGAATCGAATTTTGAGTGATAGATCCAAAATGATGTATAAATGAACGTCCAGTAGTCCCAAGGGTAAATACGGCAATTCTTGCCCTGCGGAAGAAGTCAGTGTCTTCTAACTGTCCAATTTTAAAGTTTTCGTCAAACAGGCCGATCTTATCGAATACACGCCGTCGCACCACAAAGCATATCCCCTGTGCAATGCCCATGCGTGCAACCGAGTACATACGCTGGACATATTCTCTCGAATACTCAGCAATATTATAGTTGTACTCGCCTTCTCGAAAGGCCGGGCTGACAATATCCACGTTTTTCTCTCTGGCAAAATCAAGGAGCCCATTAAGCCAGTTTGTTGAAAGGATTATATCGTTGTTAAGAATTGCGATCCATGAGGCATTAGAAGCCCTAACGCCTTGGTTCCAAGCAACAGCACATCCCAGATTTTCCCCGTTTGTAATGATTCTGATATTTGAGAAGCCTAACAGATATTCAGCAGTCCCATCTGAAGAGCCATTATCAATAACTATAATCTCACCATCTCTGAGGGGTGTCGCTTGGAGACTTTCTATGCATATTTTCGTAAAGTGAAGCTGGTTGAAGACAGGAATTACTATACTTACGTCCATTCAAACCTCTTACAACGCCGGCCAGTGATATGTACACAAACTTCTCTTAAAGTCTTAAGCTGTTTTTTAAGAGGCGCCAGTTTTATAGTATCTGGTCTTGTGCCGAATATAAAAAGAAATCTGTATTTTCGTTTTTTAATCTTTGTTTTCCCTCTGGAGTTCGAGGAGTTTTGCATATTTAAAAAATGATCCTCCTGCCTTTGTAATCGCAATAATAAAGCCATCAAGTCCGTTCAGAAATCCCAGTTTAAAAATATAGACTTTGATAAACATGGCAATCCCATGAAAAAATGGCGTAAATACATTCGTCCTATTTCCTGTTTCAAAAAGCTCTCTCGCCATATCGGTCGACCTTGTCTCCAATATGGTAAGCATGTCAGAATAACCGGTAAAACTATAGTGATCGATCGGCATATCAACTTTCTCAAGAACGCCGCTCGTCTTCCACCTACCATGCGTTATAGCCTGGAAACGGCCCGTGCTCTTTCTTACGAGTCTTACTATCCTGTCAGGCCAACACCCGCAGTATCGGATCCACCTGTCATGGAAATAATTTCTCCTTGGAAAGCTATATGCATCGGCATTTTTCGGATCACTTATTATCTGCTTAATCTCGCGTGCAGTTTCTTCAGGTATCCTCTCATCAGCGTCTACAACGAGTACCCACTCATACTTGCATTTGTCGATTGCACTGTTTTTCTGAGGTCCGTCGCCCTTCCAATACTCTACAAAGACTCGGCAGCCAAATTCTTTTGCAATTTCCACGGTTCTATCTGTGCTGCCTGAATCAACTACAACAATATCATCTGCAAAAGCGACACTTTTCAGGCACTCGGGTAATTGTTTTTCTTCATTTTTTGTAATAACAGCTACTGATAGAGGGATCTTTTCAGGAAACATCTATTGCCCCGCTAACCCCAGCAAAAAGTGATAATGCAATTGCAGTAGCAAAGGGAAGTACTTGCGTATCTGTAAGACTTCCTATGATAAAGACTATTGTAAACGCAAAAACGGCGAATCCCAAGGCTGAATTCCGGCCTCTCCATCCTTTCTTCAGCATTACAATCAAGAGCCAACAAAAGGCAGCAAGGCCGGATATACCGAAACTTATCATCATATAGAGAAAACTGTTATGCGGATGGTCAAAAAAGGGAAGTGACGGATCTTTCTTATAAACTTCCCACGACTTTTTAAATCCCGCTGTTCCTATGCCTAAAAAAGGATTCTTTTTTATCTCTGATAATGCTATTCCCCACATGTGAAATCTTAACCCTATAGATGTATTGATATTTCCCTGTTTATATTGCATTGTGTCTTCCTTTGCCTTTGAAAATCGAGAGCGCACCACGGGAAAGGTAAATAATAAAGAAACTGCTACGACGCTGATGACAAGTATCTTAAATATATGCCGTTGTCCAATTATGTTATACACGATGAACGGAGACAAAACTATTAATGCTATATATCCACTCCTTCCCCCTATGAAACTTATAGTGGCAACATATTGAAGCATAATGAAAATATACAATATTCGTTCTCTTTTCGACTGAGCCTTTAAAAAATAAAACGATGAAATGAGTATCCCTACCGTAAGTAGCAATGAATATGTGATGTGTGCAGAACTTCCCCCCAGCAAGCCTGTTGTAAGACCATTTTTAAGAGGTACTACACCTGCAAATTGCAGTATTGAAATAGCGCTATTTAAAGAGAGCCCTGATAGGTACATCTTGATTATTAAGTCGGGCTGTCTCTGCGTATTAAGAATGGATACAATTGCCATAGCATATAACCAGTAATGAGTTTTTATGGCTATTCTGAATCCATCAACAGGTACAGGCGAGTAAAGAAGACCAATCCAGGGAAGAATGATAAGGATCATTATTGGCAGTTTAATGTCGGATTTCCACCATATGCGGATATCCCGTAGAAACTTGCCAGAAATAATCCAGACACTGAGAACAAAGACCCCACAGATCACTGTTGGTGATGTAGCTACAGGTACAGAGAAAAACATCCCAGCATATCCTGTCCATATTAGGATATCCGGATTAATTTTTTTTAAAAATCCCATTTTTACAATAATACTCCTTTGATGCAAGGGTTGCTAAATGAAGTTGTTTATTCCTGTCGGGTATGATTTTGTTTGTTGGATGCCATAAATGAAAACATATTGCCATGAAGGGAGGTACTTTTTTTACAAGCCCATATTTAAAAAATCTACATGCAAGTTCAGAATCTTCATTACCCCAGCCCTCAAAATCTTCATTAAATCCATTTACGGTTATTATGTCTTTCTTGAAAAAGCCCATATTACATGACTTTATTCCCTTTAGTCTTTTGTTCTTAAATACAAAAATTGTGGGAAGGCGAATCAAATGATGAACATTAGAAATCTTGCCTGTCAAAGCCATCTTAATCAATGTCATGGCTGAATTAGCATGCTCATGATTAAAGACTGCTTCGACTCCTTTACCGACGAGTACCCTTTTCCCCTGTGTAAAGTACCCTTTTTCTGCTAACAATAAGTGGTCTGATATAAAATGTCGATTTGCAATACAATCGCCATCTAAAAGTATAATATACTCTCCTGATGATTTTTTTATTGCCTCATTACGAATTTTTGCAGCTCTGAATCCTTTATACTCTTGCCACACGTGAACTATCGGAAAGGGAGTAATCTCGAAGAATTTTTCTACTATATGAAAGGTATCTCTGTCTGAACCATCATCTGCTATAAATACTTCATCAGGTAGCCTGGTCTGGCTCAAAATGCTCTCAATCACCTTTTTAAGGGCTACTGGATTGTTATGGGTTGTTATTATAAGAGATATTTTCAATAATTTTCACCAAGTGAATTTAGTTCAGCTCCTGTAAGTCCTGATCGCTAAATTGAAGTTCATAGAGCTTTTTATAAAGTCCTCCACGCTCGTATAGCTCTTTATGAGTGCCTACCTCCAGAATCATGCCTTTATCCAGTACTATTATCCTGTCCGCTCTTTTTATTGTCGAGAGCCTGTGCGCAATTACAAAGGTGGTCCTGTTTTTCATAAGGTTCTCAAGTGCCCCCTGGACCATCATCTCTGATGCGGTATCGAGGGAAGAGGTAGCCTCATCAAGGATAAGTATCGGCGGGTTTTTCAGTATTGCCCTTGCAATCGAAAGTCGCTGCCTTTGACCGCCGGAAAGTGTCATGCCCCTCTCACCGATTATTGTGTCATAGTCCTGAGGCAATTCCACGATAAAATCATGTGCATATGCTGCTTTTGATGCCGTTATTATCTCTTCTCTGTCCGCTTCGGGTTTACCGTAAGCTATATTTACAGCCACAGTATCATTAAAGAGAATCACTTCCTGAGTTACTATGCCGAACTGATTTCTCAAGGACTTAAAGGTGGCGATCGAAATATCCACACCGTCCATATAGATCCGGCCTTCCGCAGGCGTAAAAAACCTTGGGAGCAGATTAACAAGTGTAGTTTTTCCACCTCCGCTTTTTCCGACTATCGCTATTATTTCACCCTTCTCTACCTCAAGGTTGACGTTTTCCAGCGCCTTTCTTTTTGCAAAAGGATACATAAACGATACGCCATCAAATTTTATCTCTCTGCTGAAAATTTTAAGTTCTTCTGTCCCGTCCACTTCCTTCTGTTCTGACAGCAGATCGTGTATCCTGGCCAATGGAGCTCTTGCCTGCTGTATACCAATATTTACCCTCGCAAGCCTTTTTGCGGGAGTATATATTAAAAGAATGGCAGTCAGAAAGGAAAAGAAATCCCCAACTGAAATAACATTTTTTATTACAAGCCATCCTCCATACCACATAACGAACGCTATCCCTATGCCGCTTACAGCCTCCATAATTAGCGACGCAAACTCGGAGACCCTTATCGCGCGCATATTCTCTCTATAAAAATCTTTGTTTTTCCTTTTAAAACGCTCGCTCTCATCTGCCTCCTTACGAAAAGCTTTTATAATCTTCATGCCCGCAAAACTATCATTAAGAAATTCAGTAATTAAGGATATTTTTTCCTGTGTGCGTTTACTTATGAGTCTTATTCTCTTGCCGAGATGTCCAACCCCATAAAAAGCAGTTGGTAAAACTACAATTGAAATAAGTGTAAGGTCCCACCTGCGCCATAATGCCACACCTGTAAGTGCGATTACTGTTGAACTTTCAATAAACAAATCCTTGATTGTTAAAGATACAACTCCCTGGAGAATGGAGGTATCATTTATCATCTTTGAGATGAGTTCACCGCTTGAATTTTTACTGAAATATCCCATTGGTAACTCCAAAATATGTCTATAAAGTTTATTCCTGAGGTGCGTCACCATTTTCTGGCCAGCGGACCTCATAAGATATTCGTGGAAAAAAGTAAATATCCCTTTGATTAGAAAAATAAAGAATACGGCTAATGGAAGTAACAATAGCAAATTTATGTCTTTTTTAATAAGTATATCGTCCATCGCCGGCTTTACAAGCCAGGCAAGGGATGCATTCAGGCCGGAAATGATGAGGCTTATTACGACTGCAACCGTAACCCTGTGCCAGTAGGGTTTAACGAGCTGGAAAATTTTTTTTAAGTCTTCCAAAATGGAATTTCCCTCCAGGGAGAATCGAAACGAATTTTTATAGTATAACTAATAGTTATATATATAGAAAAGAGGTATAACTGGCTGTTAGGTCTATGACAAATATAGAAGGAGAAATTTGGCTTTCTCTTTTTTACGCTGTAATCCTTCTATAATTAAAAATATTTTTTTGACTTCAGAATTATCTGAAAAACACGGATTATATATTCATAAAGGTTTTTTGGATCATCTATAATTAATCAATATAACCATCCATTTCTGCTAAAATAGAAAAACTTACATGACTATATTACACCTTTATCGAAAACCAGCCCTTTCGCTATCAAAGAGGAATGAACTGTTGTCAGTTGCACAGCAGAAGGTCTCTCCTGATATAAAGGACATTGAAACAGAATACTGCTTTAATATCGAGACAATAACTCCTTTTACAGATGAGGAGCTTAATATAGTTCGATGGCTTTTAGCAGAGACATTCGAGCCGGAGAATTTTTCGGAGAGGAGTTTTTTGACTCGTCACTCGTCACTCGTCACTCGTCACTGTCTTTTGGAGGTTGGCCCGAGGATGAACTTTACAACAGCATGGTCAACAAATGCAGTATCGGTATGCCATTCTTGTGGCCTCAAAAAAATTACACGAATAGAGCGTTCAAGAAGATATAAATTAATATTTAATCAGCAAATACCCCCCCTCAATCCCCCCCCTGCTAAGGGGGGGCGAAGGAGGGGTAGTTCATCTTCCCTTCAACCTTCAACCTTCAACCTTCAACTTTTTTTAGAACTTATTCATGACCGGATGACAGAGTGTCCCTATCCGGAAAGCCTTACCACTTTTGAGACATGTAAAAAAGCAGAGCCTGTTTACATTGTTCCACTGATTGAAGAGGGCAAAGAGGCTCTAAAAAAGATAAACATTGAAATGGGACTTGGGTTGGATGACTGGGATATAGATTATTATTACAACCTCTTTGTTAATGGCATAGGACGTAATCCTACTAATGTAGAGTGTTTTGATCTCGGTCAATCAAACAGCGAGCATTCAAGACACTGGTTCTTTAAAGGAAGATTAATTATTGATGGGGAGAAAATGCCCTATACACTGATGGATATAATCAAGCATCCCTTGAAGACTAACCATGGTAACAGTATCATTGCCTTTAAAGATAACTCAAGCGCAATTCATGGTTATGAGATATTTACCATAATACCTGAGCATCCAGACAGGCCTTCACGTTTCCAAGGTTCAAGACTCGATTATAATATTATCTTTACAGCCGAAACACACAATTTCCCTACTGGTGTAGCACCTTTCCCTGGAGCGGAGACAGGCACAGGAGGAAGGATAAGAGATGTTCAGGCCACAGGCAGAGGTAGCTTAGTTATAGCAGGTACTGCTGCATACTGTGTAGGTAATCTGCGAATACCCGGCTATCCTTTACCATGGGACGATCTGTCATTTGAATATCCACCAAACCTTGCTTCTCCGCTTCAGATAGAGATAGAGGCAAGCAACGGCGCATCTGATTATGGCAATAAATTTGGTGAGCCAGTAATACAGGGTTTTACAAGGTCTTTTGGTTTGAGATTACCGGATGGTGAAAGACGGGAATGGGTTAAGCCAATAATGTTTACTGGCGGTGTAGGACAGATAGATAACAGACATATCGAAAAGGGGAAACCTGAAAAAGGAATGTTCGTAGTCAAGATTGGCGGTCCTGCATATCGAATTGGCATTGGAGGAGGAGCAGCATCGAGTATGATACAGGGAGAAAACATTGCCGAACTTGATTTCAGTGCCGTGCAGCGTGGCGATGCTGAGATGGAACAGAAGGTAAACAGGGTCATCAGGGCGTGCGTAGAAATGAGTGATAAAAATCCTATCATTAGCATCCATGATCAGGGCGCTGGCGGAAACTGTAATGTTGTGAAGGAAATCGTTTATCCTGCTGGTGCAAAGATAGAAATAAGAAATATCCAGCTTGGCGATAACACGCTATCAGTACTTGAGATATGGGGTGCAGAATATCAGGAACAGAATGCATTACTAATACAACCTGACAGGAGTGAAGAATTTTTTGCCCTCTGTAAAAGGGAGAAAGTTCCTTGTTCCTTTATCGGAGAAATTACAGGCGACGGTTATATCGTGCTTCATGATGAGACAGATGGCAGTACATCTGTAAATCTTGATCTTTCAAAGGTTCTTGGTGAGATGCCACAGAAAATTTTTCATATTGACCGAATAAAACCTCCTCTTGAGCCCTTAAGATTACCAGAGGGTATAACATTAAAAGATGCTCTCGAAAGAGTGCTCCGTCTTATATCAGTAAGCTCTAAAAGATTCCTTACCAATAAAGTAGACAGATCTGTTACCGGTCTAATTGCACAGCAGCAATGTGTCGGCCCTCTTCAGCTTACATTATCTAATGCGGCGGTTGTAAGTCAAAGTCATTTTGGATTAACAGGTGCAGCAATAGCTATCGGCGAACAACCAATAAAGGGACTGATAAGCCCACAGGCAATGGCTCGAATGAGTGTTGGTGAAGCACTAACAAATATTATGTGGGCAAAAGTGAGCGCCGTCGAAGATATCAAATGTTCAGGGAACTGGATGTGGGCAGCAAAGCTTCCCGGCGAAGGCGCCAGGCTTTATGACGCGGCTGTTGCTATGAGTGATTTAATGGTTAAACTCGGCATTGCCGTTGATGGAGGTAAAGACAGCCTCTCGATGGCTGCCATGGTTCCTGGTGCATCAGGCAAGACCGAAATAGTCAAAGCTCCAGGTGCCCTTGTTATTTCTGCCTATGCCACATGCCCTGATATTACAAAGGTTATCACGCCTGATATAAAAAAGCCAGGTGAAAGCAGGCTGATTTACATTGATCTCGGCAATGGGAAATATAGAATAGGTGGCACTGCCTTAGCCCATGTCTACGGACAGGTCGGAAATGAATCTCCCGATCTGGATGACCCTCAGCTTCTCAAACGCACCTTTAATGCCATACAGAGATTCATTTCAGAGGACCTGATTATTTCAGGTCATGACAGAAGCGATGGCGGGTTAATAACAACTCTACTTGAAATGGCATTTGGGGGAAATTGCGGGATTGAGGTAAATATTAAGTCTTCAACACCCCCTCATCCCCTACTTGGTAAAAATCCCCCCATCCCCCCTTTACTAAAGGGGGGTGAGGGGGGATTACAGGAAATGATATTTCCTCTGTTATTCTCAGAAGAGCTTGGAATGGTAATTGAATATCTACCTGAAAATGAAAAAGAAATATTATCTACATTCTGTAAAGACAATATTCCTTTCCAAATCATTGGTACTACCTCCTCTGAAAAGAGAATAAAAATAAACATCAATAATGAATTAATTCTTGATGAAGATATGCGTGTTCTCAGGGCTATCTGGGAAGAAACAAGTTATCAGCTTGACAGGCTTCAGGCAAACCCTGAATGTGTTGATGAAGAAAGGATAGTTAATTTTAATAGAAAAGGACCACAATATAGACTGACATTTACACCAGAGAAGACACCTCAGAAGATCCTCGAAAACGATATTAACCCAAAGGTTGCAGTGATCCGTGAAGAGGGTAGTAACGGTGACCGCGAGATGACTTCTGCCTTTTATCAAGCTGGTTTTGAGGTATGGGATATAACGATGACAGACCTCCTTGAGGACAGAGCAAATCTTGAAGACTTCAGAGGTATTGCCTTTGTAGGTGGATTCAGTTATGCCGATGTCCTTGATTCAGCTAAAGGATGGGCAGGGGTAATCAGGTTTAATAAAAGACTCTATGAGCAATTCCAGCGGTTCTATGAAAGGCCTGATACCTTCAGCCTCGGTGTCTGTAATGGGTGCCAGCTTATGGCACTTCTTGGCCGGATTCCATGGAAGGGGATTTCTGACAAGATTCAACCAAGATACATACAGAATAAATCCGGACGGTTTGAATCAAGGTTTTCAACAGTTCATATCCTGCCGAGTCCTTCTATAATGCTAAGAGGAATGGAAGGTTCTACTCTTGGTGTATGGGTCGCACATGGTGAGGGAAGGCTCTATTTCCCGGATAAAGAAATAATACAGGAAGTTTTTGAGAAGGGCCTTGCACCAATAAGATTTGTTGATGACGGTGGAGAAATTACCGAGACGTATCCATTTAATCCAAATGGCTCTCCTTCAGGCATAACAGCCCTCTGTTCACCTGATGGGAGGCATCTTGCAATGATGCCCCATCCAGAAAGGACATTTCTAAAATGGCAATGGGCATATATGCCAGAGGATTGGAAGAAAACCCTCGAAGTTTCTCCATGGTTAAAAATGTTCCGGAATGCGAGGGAATGGTGTGCGGAAGAAAATTAATTATCAACTTGCCCATAACGCTTCCACGATATTCATGCGCGACGCCCTGATAGCAGGGAGCACACCCCCGATTAATCCCATTATCAGCGAGAAGGCCAGGGCTTGATAAATGATTTTAAAGGTTAGAGAAAAGGTAAAGGCAAGTTCGGAAAAAGTCTGAAAGTTTAGTGTTGATACGGTAAATAATTGCAGAAAAGAGGCAAAAAACAAACCAACAGCACCTCCAATAAAACTGAGAATCAACGATTCTATGAGAAAAGCTGCTAAAATACTCCTCCTTTGAAAGCCGAGGGCACGCATTGTACCTATTTCGAAAACACGGTTGGCTACAGCAGAGTACATAGTTATCATGGCGCCTATGATTGCACCGAGAGAGAATATTATTGTGAGGGTCAAGCCGAGGATGCGGAGAAATTTAGCCATCATCTCCGACTGTTTTCTGTAATATTCAGGTTCCCTCATTGCTTCCTGTGTCAGACGTGGATCATTCTCTATTCTTGACTTAACCTTTTCAAGTTCAGATGGCTCGCGCATTCGAAAGATTACAGACGAATATGCAGGTCTTCTGAAGGCCTGCATCAACTGGTCTACATCTCCCCATATCTCTGAGTTGAAGCTGGTATTTCCTGCATCAAACACGCCCACAACAGTCCAGTCTCTCATGGCAAAGCGAAGGGTTTCTCCGAAACCTCCTCCCTGAAACCTTTTCGCAATGCTTGATCCTGCAATAATTTCAGATGAACCGGGTCTCGGCATACGTCCCTCAACGAGTTTAACCTGTGGACGGAGATTCATTGAATGTTCCTCAATCCCTCGAATAACTACATTGGAAGGTTTATTTGTTCCACGTTTAGGAAGTGCAAATAGAACCACTAATTCTTTTGCAATTAGTCGTTTCCCGTCAGTACCTATGGCGATCTCGGGCTGTGTTTCGATTATCGAGGCCTGGAGCCTGTCAACTCCGCTCTGTACTTCTGAACCAGCGGCTTTTCTTATTGCGACCACATTCTCATATGATCCGGTTTCGACAAGTGTCTTCTGCAGCCCCTCAGCAAGCATCAGGACAGCAGCAAACACAAAAACTACCAGCGCCATGCCGGAGGCAGTGAGAAAAGTCGTAAGCCTGCGTGTAAAGAGATTACGCAGGCTGTATGTGAATGGTATTTTCATTTACCCTATTCTCCTGAGTCCATCAGCAATACGAATCTTAATGGATCGCCAGGTTGGAAAAATTGCCGCAACGAACGCCACAATGAGTGCAGCAATAATATCAAGGTAAATGGTTTCGCGTTCTACATTGAATACAGGGAAAAAGGTACTCAGTTCTTTACTGAAGATTTTGGCTGCCGGGAATGTCAAAAAAATACCGAGGGCAGCACCTGTCATTGTGATGATTAAGGACTCGCCGAATATCAGGCCGGAAATATGAAAAGCACCAAATCCAAGTGTCTTGAAAATTGCATATTCACCGATTCGCTCGCGGACAGTCATAGCCATGGTATTTGCTACAACAGCCATAATAATAAAAATAATTACAAATGAGACAAGTTGTATCGCAATAACAATCGCTTCTGTCATGGAAATGAAGCTTAACTGGAAGGCCTTTTCGGTCTCTGTCAATGTTTCTGCAAGGGAATTCTTAAAGGTTTTATCAATCCTGAGAGAGACATCTGCTGCGATATTCGGGTTGTTTATTTCGATCATATACCAGCCGACTTGGCCAGCCCATGACCGTCCGGCCTTTTTCAATGCCTCGTTAAGATAATCCCAGTGAAAGAAAAAAGCGGTTTCATCCACTGTTTCATCTCTTCCCTTATAAATAGCACGCAATACAAAATCCCAGTTGCCAGGGAAAATAGTCCCTTTTAATGTAATGGTATCGCCAATCTTCCAGCCGAACCTTTTAGCAAGTTTTCGTCCTGCAGTTGCAGCCTTACGGTCGCGGAGAACTGCTGCCATCTGGTCGGGCGGAATTATGATCTCAGGATACATTTGAAGATATGTTTTTGGTTCAACTGCGTAGTTTGCAAAGAAATTTTTTTCATCAATATAAATACCGCCGAACCATGTGCCGTAAGAAACCCTCTTCACACCTTCAACCTGCCTGATCTTTTCCTTATAAGAAAGAGGAAGCGGAAAAACAAGAGATACAGCATTTCTTGTTACGAGACGGCTTGCAGAAGATGCTTCTACCCCTGCATACCATGCGCTGATCACTGTTCTCAGAAGTCCGAATGCAAGTATAGCAATAGTAACACCTAAAATAGTAAGGAATGTCCGTAGCTTATGACGGAATGCATTTTTAAAAATCAGTTTGAGGATGTGCATTCAAAACGCCTTTGTCGAGATGTTTGATAACATGAGCCTTTTTTGCAGCCCGTGGGTCATGTGTCACCATAATAATGGTCTTCCCGAGTTCATGAACGAGTCGCTCCATGAGCTCCAGCACATCATTTGCAGAAACCCTGTCAAGATCACCAGTCGGCTCATCCGCCACCAGTATTGTTGGATCGGTAACAACAGCACGGGCAATGGCAACACGCTGCTGTTGGCCGCCAGAGAGCTGTCCAGGGTAATGATCCATTCGATCCTCAAGGTTTACAACTCTAAGGGCCATCTCCACATGGGATCTGCGCTCTCTTTTTGATAGTCCTGACAGGAGCAGAGGGAGTTTAACATTTTCAAAAGCCGTAAGCACAGGAATCAGGTTGTAAAACTGGAAAATAAAGCCTACATTGTTGGCACGCCACTCAGCGAGCCCGGTTTCAGTGAGAGAAGTAATTTCTACGTTGCCGATTTTGATTGTACCGCTGTCTGTCTTATCAATACCTGCGATAAGGTTTAACAGAGTAGTTTTACCTGAGCCCGAAGGGCCCATCAGTGCAAGAAATTCCCCTTCTTCAATATCTAAAGATATATTATTCAAAACAGGTAGAATCTGGTTACCCCTGCGGTAAGACTTATACAGGTTCCTTATCTCGACAATATGAGGTTTATTGGCCATCTATTTTTCGGCGACTTTGATCCTTGAACCATTCTTTATTTTCTCGAGGGGTTTCAATACAACTCTGTCCCCTGCCTTCACACCATTTAAGACTTCGATCATATCGCCGAGTTTTGTGCCCACAGTTATTGGTGTTTCTACGGCCCTGTTTTCTTTTATTAGAAAGACAATATTTTTCCCGTCACGTGTAACCAAAGCTGTTTGGTAGATTGCAGTACGCGGTTTCTGCTCATGACTTTTAACTTCCCTTGACAGGAAAGCCACTTTTACGCTCATCTCAGGTAATATTCGGCTGTCTTTATCAATAATCCGCACCTTTACCATTACTGTTGCTTTGGTTCTGTCTGCTGTAGGTACAATCATGTGAACTTCTCCCCTAAAACGCGAATCAGGCAATGCATCGAGTTGAATCTCACAGGGTTGTCCTATCTTAGCTAAATGGATATTCGATTCTGAAACATCCACTTCTGCCTGGAGGGAGTTCATATCTGCAATAGTAACCACAGCCGCCTTTGCATTAGCAGCAGCTCCTATCGGGGTGACAATGTCACCAATATCGGCATTTTTTGTCAACACTACAGCATCGAAAGGGGCTTGGATCAAGGTATATCCCAGAGCTACTTTGGCTCCCTGAAGTGCAGCTGAAGCAGCTTTAACCGCTGCTTCAGCTGCTTCAGCTGCTGCAATTGCCTTCTTGTAACGTGCTTCTGAGGTATCATATTCTGCCTGTGCTACAAACCCCTGTGTCAGTAAATCTTTATTACGATTAAAAGAAAGGGTGGCATCATGTAATTCAGCTTTCGCCTGTTCCATGTTGTAATGGGCTGCTTTTAAGTTAGCTTCTGCCTGATCCTTGGAAGCTGCAACATCCTCGCTTTCCAGTTTGGCAATCACCTGTCCTGCTTTCACCTTACTCCCCTCTTCAACTGATAGTGATACGAGGCGGCCGGTGACCTTTGAAGCCACTGCGGCCTTACGCTGGGCTACAACATAGCCGCTTGCGTTCAATAAAGTAAAAGTCTGTGATGGATATAATTGTGTGACACTGGCAACCTCAACCTCAACTGCAGGCGTTAAAACCCCTTTAACGTAAAGGAATCCCATTAATAAAATAAAAAAAATCGCCCCCACCATGTAACCCAATTTCCTTCGCCTTAATGGGCTATAAGTTGATTCAGATTTTTCTATCTTTAATCTCGAAAGATCTTCGTTCGCCATTTATATAAGCTCCTTATTCCAGATGGATTCGCAACTTAAATAGATAATATTTTATCAAATCCTTAATTTATTAGCTTTAATTAAAAAGGCACAAATTTACCACGACGGTAACTTGTGGGTAAAGTCACAATAAATTTGCAGGCATTGCAGGGATTTAAACCCCGGCTGGATTAAGATATTTCAGAATGCAATAATGTAGTATGTTTTATGTTGACCTTCTGCGGTCAACAACATATAGGCTCTTCGCAAATGTCTTCGCATATTGTTTTAATTCTGCCACCTTCTCTGCTACATCCTTTGGGTCTCTGATAACAGTTCTGTCGGTATTAACAACAGCTACAGATATAGTCATTATAGGGAATATTGCAGGTTTATCTTTTCTGTCTATAGATACTATGTAGCCTCTTTCCAGGTCCTCAGGTTCATAATGCTTTACTATGCCTTTATCGAATTTATCTATAATCATTTTACAGATAGATTCCATTCTCTCAGGAGCACAGATAATCACAAAGTCATCACCACCGATATGACCCAGGAAATCTTCGTCTGTCCCTGCAGTTTTCACTATTTCCAGGAGAATATCTCCAACCCATTTTAATACATCACTTCCTTTTGCAAAACCATACCTATCGCTAAATGCCTTAAAGTTGTCGAGATCAATAAGACAGAATGAAAAATTTTCATTCTCATTTAATCTTGTGAGAAGCTCTTTCTCTATAGCCAGATTCCCGGGAAGTTTTGTTAAAGGATTTGCATCCAGATTCGTAGCCTCAAGTTCCTTAAGCCTTGCTGACATCTCTTTGAAGGAAATGGCCAGATCAGCAAGCTCGTCAGCGCCTTTGATCTCGGGCATGGTGTCAAAATTACCACTCTTAATGGAATAGGTGGCATCCTTCAATGTTTCTATAGAGGCGCTCAGGTTGTTTGTTATCAGATATGCAAACAGTGCACCGAACAGAATAGATACTATGTTAAGGGTTATAGTTATTATAAATGCCCTTTCACCAAGTATGTTTGATTTACTTATATGTTGTGTCTGCTGGGCCTTGAGTTTAATTTCGAGTTCTTTAAGTAATGAAAGAATCTTATCCAGATTATTTTTCAACTCTGTAGATGACAGATTCTCTGCCTCCCTAACGTTGTTATTTTTAATAAGGTATGTCTCTTTTTTAAACAGTTCATTATAGCCTTCATGGGATACTGATATGTCATTGAGAAGGTTCTGGAATGAGGGATAGATTTTTTTAATCTCTGCGATCTGAGACTTAAACTCGCTGCTGCGATTCCGGAAGTTATCATCGGCATTAATATCCTTAAAGACGAGATATCTTTTTTCATACAGATCCTGAGCAAGGATGTTATCATTAAGTTTTGCCAGCTTCTCCTGTGCAGCGACATCGTCATAGATAACAGTAGTAGTAATTTTATTGAGTGTATTAAGGCTCCATGTGGCATATAATCCTACGATGATGGTAAAGGATATCATTACTGCATATCCGAGGAATATCTTCTGTCTTAATGTTAAGCTCATCTCAATTCTTTATTTAATACTCATTTTGAAAACTGGAATGATTCATATATAGTTACCATATTTCTGCCTGATTTTTTTGGTATAGTTTTTTTCTGCCTCTATCTTTTCCATTCTCTCCCAGTAACCACCTCTCTTTTTTCCTGAGAGGAAGGCTATGATAGCGATTAAAGCTGCTATCACAATCAGTATTGCTAAGGGTATTATAAAGCCAGCTATCTCCATATTATATCTTAAGATAATTATATCTCAAATCCAAAGTAAAAGCTTTAACCCGAAAAATGCAGTTGACATCAGTCATATATGCAGAAAAACCTTTACAAATCGCAATTTGGTTTTAAATGAAATCAGTATGTTATGCATGAAAACGTGGAGGTTCAACCGTGTTTGAATAGTCCTACAAAGGTAGCGATGGTAAAACTTTTTCTGCACATATGCCTGCTTCATTTTTTACTAATTGCATTTTTCGGGTTAAGTAGGCAGGGCAGTAAATATGAAGTTATGCAGAGAATATAAGTTTTGGTGGCGGTGCAGGGATTTGAACCCCGGACACTGCGGATATGAGCCGCATGCTCTAACCAACTGAGCTACACCGCCGTAAAAAAGTAAGCAGTAAATAATTTTAAAATAGAAACAAATTATAACAGAAGACAAAACTTTAGTGAAAGAGTTCAAACCTTCGTGTCCTGATGTTGATGAGTACTCCCACCGAAAGGAGATTTGAGAGGAGCGCAGTGCCGCCGTAACTCATGAACGGTAAGGGTATTCCGACTACAGGCATTATACCCAGCGTCATGCCGACATTGACGAAGAAATAGATCAGGAACATGAAAGTTATTCCGAGCGCAAGTAGTCTTCCAAAGTCATCCTTTGCCTTCCTCGCTGTATCAAGCCCTCTTAGTATTAAGACAAGGTAGAGAAATAAGAGCAATAGGCTCCCAAGGAATCCCCATTCTTCGGCAAAGACCGCGAAAATAAAGTCGGTATGCTTTTCGGGGAGGAACCTGAACGGTCCCTGTGTGCCATGCATATAGCCCTTTCCGAAGAACTTACCTGATCCTACTGTAATCTTTGACTGATTTAAGTGATATCCTATTCCTGCTGGATCTGCTTCTGGTTCTATAAAGGCAACAATCCTGCTTTTCTGATAGTCCTTGAGTCCTCCCCACAGTATATTGCCGAGGAAAGGCAGGGATATCAAACCTATAATAATAAATAGCATGGCAACTTTTTTCTGAAGCCCTTTTGTGAGTATTAAAGAAATAAAGATCAGCAGGATTATTAATGATGTCCCGAGATCAGGCTGTTTAATGAGAAGGATAAATGGGAGAAATACGATTAAAAAGAATATACGAAAAATTTTAGCTGTACTGATTGGGCTATCCATTGCGCTTAATTGTTGTGAGAGCATTATTATGTATATAAGCTTGAAAGATTCAGATGGTTGAAAAGAAATGACGCCAAAACTTAACCACCTTTGTGCCCCCATACCTGTCTTCCCGAAAATAAAAACAGATATTAAAAGAACAATGCCTGTGATATAAAGATGAAGTGATAATCTGCTGAGCCATACATAGTTAAAGCTGACAATCAGGAATAAAGCAATAATTCCGAGTATGAGCCAGGAGGCCTGTTTTATATAGAATCCTGAATGCTCTTCTGTTGCAAGCGGGCGTGTAGCACTGTATATTGTCATAATTCCAATGAGGGCTATTAATATGGCAATCGAAAGAGTTACCCAATCAAAATTTTTGATAAATCTACGATCTATTCGCAGCATCTTTTAATTTACCAGAAAAAAGACAGGTAAAGGTATAGGTACAGTAACGGGGAATTTAATATGGAAGAAGATAATTACTTTTCTTTACCTTTGCCTGTGCCTTTAGCTTTCTTCTAAGGTGGACACTTGGCGCATACGGATGTAAAAAGGGAAGTAGACAGATACCTGTCTCCCCTGTCCGGGAAGATAACGACTATGACACCTTCTTTGAGCTCGCTGGATTTCCTGATGGCTATGTACATTGCAGCACCGCTCGACATACCTGCAAATATTCCTTCCTTCACTGCCAGCATCCTTGTAGTGTCAAATGCCTCTTCATCATTCACTGTATATCGTTCATCGAGCTTTTGAGGATTAAATATCTTTGGTACGATGGACTCTGACATATTCTTAAGGCCTTGTATCCTGTGGTTTAAAGCGGGCTCCACTCCTATTATCTTTATATCTTTGTTGAACTCCTTGAGTCTTTTCCCTGTGCCCATGAGCGTACCCGTAGTACCCATGCCTGCTACAAAGTGGGTTATGCTTCCGCCTGTCTGTTCTATTATTTCTTTTCCTGTGGTTTCGTAGTGCGCTAAGATGTTGGCCTCGTTGTCAAACTGGTTCGGCATGAAGTACGTTTCAGTCTCCTCAGAAAGTATCCTTTGTGCTGATCTTATTGCCCCGTCAGTCCCTTCTTCGGATGGACTCAGTATTAGCTCGGCTCCGAAGGCCTCAAGGATTCTTCTCCTTTCAATGCTGACGCATGCAGGCATGGTAAGCTTTACCCTGTATTTCTTGGCTGTGGCAACCATGGCAAGCCCGATTCCCGTGTTTCCCGATGTAGCCTCAAGTATTATCTTATCTCTCGTGAGCTTTCCGTCTCTCTCTGCTGCCTCTATCATATAAAGGGCAATTCGGTCTTTAACAGAGCCTCCGGGATTGTTGCCTTCAAGTTTTGCGAAGACTTTTACCCTTGGATTGGGGTTTATGCCGTCTATTCTGACAAGCGGTGTATTCCCTATGCATTGAAGAATTCCCATAATTTTTATTATAAAGATGCTTTCAATAGATGGTCAAGTAGCATTAAAGGTTAATAAATTAAGGTTGAGATGAGATGAACTCTGGGTTTTTGTTTTTAGAGTTCATATATCCTTCTATTGCTCTCTTTGCAATTGGTGCCGCAGCCCCTCCACCATGCCCACCGTGTTCTACTAATATCGCAAGTGCTATCTCTGGTTTTTCAACAGGGGCAAAGGCAACAAACCATGCGTGGTCCCTGAACTTCTCAGGGAGGTATTGAGAGTCTCTTTTTATTGCCACAACCTGGGCTGTACCTGTCTTGCCGCCGATACTCATTAACTGTGATTTTGCAGCCCATCCAGTACCTCCTGGCTCATTTACAACGCCAAAAAGTCCACTTTTAACTATTTCAAGGGTATCAGATCTTATCTTCACCTTTCCTGAAATTATTGGTTGGGCGCCCTTGATTAGTGTTGGCCTGTATAGATTCCCACCGTTTGCTATTATGCTTGTCATGACTGCCAACTGTATGGGAGTTACAGCAACATATCCCTGACCTATTGCTGCATTAAAGGTTTCGCCGAGAAACCAGGGCTGTTTTTTGTTTTTTAGCTTCCATTTTGTGTTTGGTATCAGTCCCTGCTTTTCTCTTCCGAGTTCAATCCCTGTTTTTTTCCCGAGACCAAGATTTGTGGCATAATCATAAATTTTATCTATGCCGAGACGTTTGCCAGCCTCATAAAAATATGTGTCACATGATTCCACTATTGCCCTATGCAGAGAAACCACGCCGTGACCTTGTTTGCGCCAGCAGCCAAAGTGCCACCTGCCATAGTCTATTCCGCCTCTGCAATCTACCTTGGTCTCAGGGGAAATAATTCCTTCCTCAAGTGCAGCGATTGCAGTAACAATCTTGAATGTCGAGCCAGGTGGATACTGGCTTTGCAGTGCCCTGTTAAGCATAGGATTTTTTTTATCCTGAGTAAAGGCTATCCATTTGTCATAGCTTATACCCTTTGCGAAAAGGTTTGGGTCAAAAGAAGGTTTACTTACCATGCCGAGTATCTCTCCTGTGTCTGGTTTAATCGCAACAAGGGCGCCTGCCTTTTCTCCAAATGCCTTCTCAGCCTCTTCCTGAAGATTAATGTCTATACTCAATGTAATATCTTTCCCTTTTATCGGTGGTTTTTCCTGAAGCAGTCTTATTTCCCTGCCGAGCGCATCGACCTCAATAACCCTCTTGCCAAGTGTACCCCTGAGTGATTTATCAAAGAGTAATTCAACGCCCCACTGCCCGATAAACGTATCTGGTGGTATCTCTTTTAATGCAGGGTCTTTTGATTGAGACGGGTTAAGCTTTCCAAGATAACCTATGAGATGTGAACCAACATCGCCATAGATATATTCTCTGCTGACCTCTACCTCGATGATAAGGCCGCGGAAGTCAGATCGTCTCGATTCGATGTATGCAACCTCACCAAAAGGCAGCCCCTCTTTTAATCTTATAGGGACAAAAGGGCTTGGGCTATTTTTATTTATCTTTTCGATTATTTCTTCAGCTGGTATATTGAGGAGCTTTGAAAGTGAATCAACTTTGCTTTTGTCGAATTCCTTGGTGATTAAAGATGCATAGTAATAAGGAGAATTTTTTACAAGCTGGATTCCATTTCTGTCAAAAATTATTCCACGTGGAGCTGGTATGCTTATTATCCTCAGCCTGTTATCCTCAGAGAGTTTTCTGTATTCGCTACCCTGTAGAATTTGTAACTGCCACAGCCTCATGACAAGCAGAAGAAAGGCTACAATTACCGTGTAGGTTATTATTAAGATTTTTTCAGATTTTTCCTTCACTTTTATTTGATCTTTTCTTTTTACTGTATATTCTTCGGTCTCAAAAATATCCCCAAAGGGGCATTTGATAAAGACTGTATGGCGATTATAAAGACAGCTGCCCCAATACTAACCGGCATTTTATTAAAGATGCTTCGTGACATAAAAACAACAGAGCTGTCTATTAAAGTAAGGACTGAAATGCTGATAATACCTAAAAGAGGGGTCCATATAAAAAATCTACTATATATGAAGGAAGAAAGATAACCTACAAGACTTTTGCTCAGGAGGTTAGGGCCGAGAAATGCACCTGAAAGGCTGTCTTCGATTATTCCAATCAGAGATCCAAAAAACATCCCCTTGACCTCTCTTTTTCTTATGCCTGCGTAGCAGGCTAAAACAACCGTAAGGTTTGGGGTGACATCAAATAATGATACGCTCCCCTGTATGATAAGCGTTAAAAAGATTATGGCTGCCCATAGGAGGTATATCATCCTTTTTTTATTATTACCACTACCTCAATCTTTGCATTGTCCTGAAATGGAAGGACTTCTATGTCCTGGAAAACCCCCATGCCTTTTTTATTAACGTTTGATACATATCCGACAGGTATCCCCTGTGGGAATAGTGAATCAAGTCCAGATGTTATTACAATATTACCTTTCTCCACCTTTTCTTCATAAGGAATATATTTCAACTGGCATTTTCTGAAGCCTGTACCCGAGATTATGCCCTCTGTTCTGCTTTCCTGAAGCCTTGTTGCTGCTGAAAAATTTATATCGGTAAGAAGAAGCAGGGATGAGTAAGAATCAGATACACCTGAAATTTTTCCTGCCAGGCCTCTATGTGTTATAGCTATCATGTCTTTAGTGATACCATCTAAGAGACCTTTGTCGAGGACAAATGTATTTGACCACTGGTCTGTACTCCTTCCAATAACACGTGCTGCAGTAACATATCTATGCTCCTGTTCCTTAAGTGCAAGGAGTTCCTTGAGTCTTTTATTTTCAAGAAGGGCTTCCCGATACTCCTGTTGTTCTTTGAGCATCTTTGTAAGCTCTGCTTTTAGTCTTATGTTTTCTTCTTCCCTGAGAAACATTCTTTTGAAAGGGGCTGTAATATAGTCCTTTACAGAACTTTTTATATCGTGGAATCTATTAAGTGTATTATTCAGGGATTTAAGCGGCAATAAGTGTTCCCTGTTACTCTGGTAAGTCATCAAACCTAAGGATATAATGATAAATAGAAAAAGCAGGAGCCTCTTCTTAGGCATTACAAATTAATAGCTACTCTTCTAAGCATGTCAATCTCATCGAGCATTTTGCCAACACCCCGGACAACCGCTGTAAGGGGATCCTCTGCTACTACAACCGGAAGTCCTGTCTCTTCTCTTATAAGTATATCAAGACCCCTGAGAAGGGCACCACCGCCAGCCATGATTATACCTCTATCCACAATATCTGATGCGAGTTCAGGAGGTGTATTTTCTAAGATGACCTTAATCGTGTCAAGTATTATATTAATAGGCTCATTAAGTGCCTCACGGATTTCTGCTTCATTAATTGTTATGGTCTTAGGTATGCCTGAGATAAGGTCCCTTCCCTTTACATCCATTACGCGCTTATCGCTGCCCTCTGTATTATAGGCTGAACCAATATTAATCTTTATCCGTTCGGCGGTCATATCTCCTATCATGAGGTTATATCTCCGTTTAATATAGGCCATAATCGCCTCATCCATCTTGTCACCGCCAACCCTTACAGCCTTGCTGTAAACTACCCCGTCAAGTGATATGACAGCAACATCGGTGGTACCGCCGCCGATATCTACAATCATATTACCTGACGGCTCACCTACAGGAAGACCTACCCCTATTGCAGCTGCCATGGGCTCTCCTATCATGTAAACCTCTCTTGCTCCTGACACCTGAGCAGCATCTTTTACTGCTCGCTGTTCAACCTGCGTAATCCCGGAAGGCACTCCAATAATCACCCTTGGGGAAACGAAACTCCTTCTGTTATGAACTTTTGTTATGAAGTATTTCAGCATTTCTCCTGTGGCGTCAAAGTCTGCTATAACTCCATCCTTCATAGGTCTTATTGCAATTATGTTGGAAGGGGTCTTGCCGAGCATTCTTTTTGCCTCGGCTCCAACTGCTATAGGTTTTTTATCATCTTTTCTAATTACAACCACAGAAGGCTCGTCGCATACAATACCTTTTCCTTTAACGAATACAAGGGTATTTGCTGTACCAAGATCTATAGCAAGATCGTTTGAGAATAATCCGAGGATTTTATGGAAAAACATTATGCCTCCTGTTTTACCCGAGGGCTTTCTATTACAATAGTTTTTGCAATCTCGTCGCCAAAACGCATTCCATCCCTGCTTCCCAATAAGATAATAAATTCAAAAATAGAAAGAAGCACTATAAATATCCATCCAAACCAGATCATCTTATAAAAAAGAAACCCGATACCGAAGGTGCTATTCCTTAGTATCGAATCTCTAAATGTACATGGGGTGTTTGTATCTGCTGAGACAACCCTGAGCCCTATAAGTTTTTTCCCCAAGCTTCTCCCATCAAAAAGACCATCACCTATTAAAAGATAAGCAATCCCTGCAAAAAATCCAGCCTTAGGTATTACCTCTACTGCTGCTGCGATGATAATAAAGTCAAGGATTTTAGCGACAGTTCTGAGAAGCAATCCTGCCCTTTTAAATTCCTCGGACATTTATAAATCTTAACAGAAGATTCCTTAATTTTTCAAGGTTACTTAAGTTTCTACAGTTTCTTGTGTTTCTACAGTTTCTTGTGTTATAACTCCATAAACTCAATGAACTCAATAAACTAACATGGATATAGTTCTTGCCACGAGAAATAAAAAGAAAATTGAAGAAATAAAAAGGATTACATCTGGCATGGCAATCTCAATTTATATGCTTGATGACTTTCCAGGATGTCCCGAGGTAGAGGAGGACGGAGTTACATTTGAGGAGAATGCGATTAAGAAGGCTGTAACTGTTGCAAGATATACAGGGAAACCGGCGCTTGCTGATGACTCTGGTCTTGAGGTGTACGAGTTGAACGGTGCTCCGGGCACATTATCTGCAAGGTATGCTGGTGAGGGCGCAGATGACAGAAAAAATATCGAAAAATTGTTATATAAGATGCGCTCAATCGTTGAAGAGAAGAGGAAGGCAAGGTTTGTATGCTGTATAGCCATAGCATTACCTGATGGTAATATAAATATATTTTATGGATATTCTGAGGGCAGGATAGGCACCGAGCCGAAAGGCCTTAGCGGCTTCGGATACGACCCGATATTTTATCCCGAAAGCCACAGCAGGACATTTGCTGAGATGAGTGATGGGGAAAAGGATGCTATCAGCCACAGGGGGATGGCGCTGAGTAAGGTTCGGGGGTATCTTAGAAAAAAGATAGATTTTTCGATGGCTTAATAGCTTAAAAGCAAGTAATAAAGGTAATAAGTAAATCTTATCGATTTATCAAAAATATGAATTTGACTTAAAACATTGCAGAGCATATATTATGTGTGATTTTTTTGGTTTCTAAAAAATCACACTGCCGCGTAACTTAAATTTGAAACTAAAATCACGCTTATTTTTTAAGTGATTGCGATATAATTTTGTCTGTAACAGTCGTTACTTATAAATTTTAGTTAGTTGTCATTAAAAATAATTATGGGGGTATAGTTTATGAGACTTGTATTGCTTGGCGCACCAGGGGCTGGGAAAGGGACTCAGGCGAAGATGCTGATAGAAAAATATAAGATTCCTCAGATTTCTACAGGTGATATCCTGAGGAAAGCTGTAGCTGACAGCACACCGCTTGGAAAAGAGGCAAAAGTAATTATGGATAAGGGTGAACTCGTTCCTGACAAGATAGTTTTGGGTCTTGTTGAGGAAAGAGTCAAGCAGGATGACTGTAAAAAAGGTTTTATACTTGATGGGTTCCCGAGGAATACTGCACAGGCAGAAGCACTTGATAAGATGCTAAATGCCATGAGGTTGCCGATTGATTCTGCCTTGAGTGTTGATGTCCCAAAGAATGACCTTATGAAGAGACTAACAGGAAGGAGGACATGTAAAAATTGTCAGCAGATGTACAACGTATATTATTCGCCGCCAAAGAAGGATGCTTTATGTGATAAATGTGGTGGCGAGCTTTTTCAGAGGGGTGACGACAAAGAGGATACGATCAAGAAAAGGCTTGATGTATATGATGCGCAAACAGCACCTCTTATAGATTATTACAAAAAGAAAGGAATACTTAAGTCCGTAATGGGTGTTGGCAATATTGATGAGATATTCAATAAGGTTTGCGCTTTATTGGAAGGTAAGTAGGCAGTACCTATTAACTTAGATAAAGGAGGAAAAGATGGAAAACATTGGTCACGGCGGCAAACCAGTCATTGAGCGGGTTATGCCGAAAGAAGTAGCGATTAAGAGGCTGGCAGAACTGAAAGCAGCAAAGGCAAAAGAGTACGATGTACGTTTGCAGATTGCGACAGAGATTCTTGACATTGCATACGGCTTTTTCACACCCATTGAAGGGTTTATGACAAAGGCGGACGTGGATGCTGTTTGCGATAAAATGACATTGGCAGATGGGACTGTATGGAGCATCCCGATTGTATTTGACATTTCTGAAGAGGAGTTAAAGTCAACAGGGATAAAGAAGGATGATACAGTAATTCTTACTTATACTGGCAATCCTTTAGCTATTTTTGACATTACAGACGTATTTACAATTGACAAGAAAGATCTTGCCCTGAAGGTCTATGGTACTACAGAAGAGAAACATCCGGGTGTAAAGAGGACGTATCAATATAAGGATAAATTCCTTGGCGGAAAGATTACACTCCTCAACCCTCCGAAAATAAACGAGCCTTTCACAAGATTCTGGCTTACACCACTACAGATGAGGGAAAGATTCAAGGAAAAAGGCTGGGAGATGATCATCAACCATCAGACAAGAAACGTTCCACATACGGGTCATGAATGGCTTATGAAAGGTGCATACTTAGGAGCCTATGGTTCTATGATGGTAGATAAACCTCGTGGCGGTATACTGGTCAATGCGATTATCGGTTCGAAGAGACCAGGTGACTATATTGATGAAGCTATTATCCTTTGCCAGGAAGCTCAGGGGAAATATGGATATTTCAGGGACGATATCTTTTTAACAACATGCAGCCTCTGGGATATGCGTTATGCAGGACCAAGAGAAGCAGTATTCCATGCATGCCTGAGGACAAATCTTGGTTGCACACACCATATGTTTGGAAGAGATCACGCCGGTGTTGGAAGTTATTATGATCCGTATGATGCTCACAGGATTTTCACTAAACTGCCCAAAGGTTCTCTTGGGATAACACCTATCTTTAACCTTGACTGGTGGTTCTGTCCAGTTTGCGATGAGGTTACTTACATGGGTTTTTGCGGGCACAAGGATAAAAAGGCATCATTCAGCGGTACATTAATCAGAAGTATCATTCAGGATGGTGTGAAGCCGCCGCGTAGAATCTTCAGACCCGAGGTCTTCGATATCATTATGGAATGTGCAGAAAAGTACGGCTTTGGCTCTGCGTTTGTTAATGAGGATTACTTAAAGAACAGGCAACCGGTATTTACGATAGGACCATTGAAATAAATATTGAAATAAAAAAAGGAGGGATAAATATGGCAGAAGAGACTTATCCAATCAATTTATGGATTAATGAGGAACGGCTTGAAAAACTTCAGGCAGCCGGTCTTGCAGGTATGTGTAAAGAAGTATTGGCAGGGTTAAAGGTTGTAGCTGTACCTAACACAGCAGAACAGAGAGACAAGATACTAAAAATATTCCCTGTGGCAAAATATGATACCGCTACGACAAAAAGCATTGAGAATCTTCCACGGCAAATAAAAGACCAGATATTTGACCTTGTCGTCAAGAAAAAGTCGTTGGATGTTATGGGTGATTTCATTAAATCTCAGGAGAAATAATCAAGGAAAGGGGGTGGAAAGCCTTTTAAGATTTTGGTCTGTTTTTACTTTTTTACGTTAATTTATAAACTATAGTAAGGAGGTGTTTTAAATGCCAAGTTTTGTAATTACAGAAAAGTGTGATGGCTGCAAAGGGCAGGATAAGACAGCATGTATGTATATCTGTCCCAATGACCTCATGGTTCTGGACAAGGAGAGGATGAAGGCATACAATCAGGAGCCTACTTATTGCTGGGAGTGCTACTGTTGTGTAAAGATATGTCCACAGCAGGCTATGGATGTCAGGGGATATGCAGACTTTATGCCCCTTGGTGCTGCATCAACTCCACTGAGAGGAACTGAGGACATCATGTGGACCATCACATTCAGGGATGGAAGAATCAAGAGGTTTAAGTATGCAACGAGAACTACACCAGAGGGTTCGATAAAGGCACTGGAGGGATTTCCCGAGGCAAAGGCAGCAGATTTGGCCAACCAGTTATTGCTTGGAGAGCCTGACATAATGGGAGTAAAAGAGCTCCCGACAAAGAAATAAGAAAGGAGGGATGACCATGAGAGAAATTGCAACAGAAGTTGTTGAAACCGATATTTTGATACTCGGTGGAGGAATGGCCGGCTGTGGTGCTGCAGTAGAGGCTGCATACTGGGCAAAGCCACTGGGTTTAAAGGTAACACTTGTAGACAAGGCTGCCATTGACAGAAGTGGTCCTGTAGCGATGGGCCTTTCTGCCATTAATACATATATGGGAATGGATGGAAAGGTAACTATGAATTCCCGTATGCCGGAAAGGTATGCTGAGTATGTGACGAATGACCAGATGGGTTTAGCAAGGCAGGACCTCGTCTTTGATATTGGAAGACATGTGGATTCGTCAGTCAGACTCTTTGAGAAATGGGGACTTCCTATATGGAAGGATGATGCAGGGAATTTTAAAAAATCAGGTGAATGGCAGGTGATGATATCCGGCGAGAGTTACAAGATCATCGTGGCAGAGGCAGCAAAAAACGCTATAGGTACCCTTGGTGATAAAGGCCAGATAATTGAGAGGGTCTACATAACACACCTTCTGAAAGATGAGAAAGAGCCTGACAGGGTATGTGGTGCAGTCGGTTTTAGCGTCAGGGAAAACAAATTCTATGCCTTTAAGGCAAAGGTAGTTGTCTGTATATTGGGTGGTGCAGTCCATGTATTCAGGCCAAGGTCTCAGGGTGAAGGCTTTGGGAGGTCCTGGATGCCGCCATTTTTAGGAGGAACGACTTATGCCCTCACTCTCCAGGCTGGGGGTGAGCTTACTCAGATGGATGTGACCTTTGTCCCGCCAAGGTTCAAAGACTCATATGGTCCTGTTGGCACATTCTTCCTGCTCTTTAAGACACCGGCAACAAATGCCTATGACGGGCCATACGTTGGTGCGTATGGGTCCGAGACAGACAAGTGGGCGCCATATGCAAAGGCAAAGCCCTGTCCAACTCCTGTGAGAAACTATGAGATGATACTCTGCACGAAGGAAGGCAAAACTCCGTTTCTCATGCACACAAACAGGGTGGTAGAAAGGTATCAGAAGGAGATAACAGATCCAAAGGAGCTGAAGAAGAAGATAAAAGAGTATGAAAGCGAAGCCTGGGAGGACTTTCTCGACATGACAATCGCAGGTGCCACAAACTGGGCTGCCCATAATATTGACCCTATGGAAAAACCGATGGAGCTTCAGTTGTCAGATCCTTGCTTCATAGGTTCACATGCCTCCTCTGTTGGTGCATGGTGCTGTGGCGCTGAAGACCTTATGCCAGCAGAATACAAAGCAGACTTCCCTGCCCAGTATAACTGCATGACTACTGTTATGGGTCTATTCACGGCAGGTTGCGGGGTAGGGGCAAGTGCCCATAAGTTCTCAAGTGGCGCCCATGTACAGGGAAGGATTGCAGCAAAGTCAGCGATTAGGTTTGCCAATGATAAGAAGGACTACAAACCAACTGTATCTGATGATACGATAAACAAACTCAAGGAAATAGTATATAGGCCATTTGCCCTCTATGATGAGAAGAGCACGTATACAACGATGCCTGATGTGAATCCTAACTATATCTCCCCGCACAGTTTCCTATTCAGAGTACAGAAGATAATGGGAGAATATGCAGGTAGCTGGGAGACATTGTATGGAACATCTGACAAGATGCTCGAGACCGCCCTCTGGAAGTTATCATTCTGCGTAGAGGATGCAGAGAAGATTGCTGCCAAGGACCTTCATGAGCTACTGAGAGGATGGGAGGCAATACACAGATTGTGGGTTGCCGAGGCATGTGTAAGGACAAGGCTGGCGAGGAAGGAGTCAAGATGGCCCGGGTATTACTATAAGTACGATTACCTTAAACTGGATGAAGGACAGAAGCATTTTGTAAACGTGAAGTATGATGTGGGTAAGAAGGAATGGAAGGTCATTGAAAGGCCAATGATCCCTATTATTTAGTTGAGCCAGTAGGTTCTTAGAGTATCTATGAGGGGGCGACCTTTCAGGTCGCCCCCAAAATTTAGGGCCAGTTCTCTTTTACCGTCATTCCGCACTTGATGCGGAATCCAGTATTAAAAGTATGGATTCCTGCTTCCGCAGGAATGACAAAGGTCAGGTGAAATAAACTCATTCTTTGAAATGAGAGATAGAGAATAATATATGAATGAAGAATATACCGAAAAACACCAGAGACTCTCTTTAGAGGATAGATTCAAATTCTCATGCCATAAAGGGCTTCCCTGTTTTAACACCTGCTGTAATGATATAAATATCTTTCTTACACCTTACGATGTCCTGAGGATGAGAAGGTCGATTGAAATATCTTCTGGTGAGTTCTTAAAGAGATATACCGTCGCACTATTAGGAGATGAAGGGTTACCTTTGGTGGTGCTTAAGATGCTGGAGGATGAAAATAAAAGCTGCCCTTTTGTCTTGTCAGATGGGTGCGGGATATACCAGGACAGGCCATGGTCATGCAGGATGTATCCCATATTCCCGGCTTCCTCGAAGGAAGAAGAGTTTTGGATAGAGGAAAAGCCCTCATGCCTTGGATCTAAAGAGGAAAAACAATGGACAATAGAAGAGTGGAAGAAGGCTCAGGGGATTGATATCTATGATAAAATGAATGAATCTTATAAGGTGATCACCTTTCATGATTATTTCCAGAAGGGGAATAAGCTTGATTCAGGAAAAGCGAAGATGCTTTATAAGGCCTGTTACGACATGGATGAGTTCAAGAGATTCATCTTTGAAACCAGGTTTTTTGATATCTATGATATCGAGAAAGAGGGTATCGAAAAGATAAAAGAAGATGAAGAAGAACTCTTAAACTTTGGCTATAGATGGGTAAGATCCAATCTATTTGGGGAAGATACCTTGAAACTCAAAGACAAGGAAATGGATAAGCTCCTGAAGGCCAAGAAGGAAGAATATTTAACCTAAAGTAAGCCCCTGCCTTTTAATCCTTTTTTAATATGTTGCTCAAGCATAAAAAGGGTATTAAGTTCCTCACCTGCGATCTTTTGCAGGTGGATGAGTTTCTCTTTCTGAATACTTCTATGTATTCTCTGGCAGAGATAATTAACGCAGATTACCTCACGAGCCCTGAGGAGACATCCATTCTCTCCAAGGAAGTAACAAGAAGTGGTGTCATATGCCTGGCTGGGAAGGGTTCTCCCTAACAGGAGGTTTATCAATAAGAGCACCTCGTCATAGCTATTCTCCATGCCTGAGCCACAACAACTGCCCTCTTTAATTGCACAATCTCTGCATTCTCTCACTATCCCGATGGAGACCATCTCCTTCCATGTCGCCTCAATATTCTGATCCAGATGGAGTAGCCGACTCCGGATCTCATTATCCTGAAGCAAGTCGTAACCAAAATTCGCTTGAAGATGATAGGTCAATGCGATTTTGTACTCAATCGAACTCTTGAAGTGCATGACTAAATTTAGCACACTTTACCTCAGCTAATAAATATATCTTTTTGCTTGTAATTAATCCCATATGGTTGCCCTCCTTATAAGACCTAAATTAAGCGATTTTTTATGGTAAATGTCCTGTAGTTGCCATTGCGAGCTGCAGGCGAAGCAATCTCTTAAGTGAATCAGATTGCTTCGTCGTCCGTCTTTGGCAGACTCCTCGCAATGACATTTGAAAAAGAATCGTTCAATTTAGGTAAGAGTTAGTCCTCTTTAGAGGCAACCAAGATTTTTAGATGAGGCAATGATCCAATTTCGTGTAGATTTTTGATGAGGCAATTCGAAGACTTGAAAAAGAAGAGCAAGAACACTATAATGTCTTTGTAATACCTATTTCTTTCTCTCAGATGCAGGAAGTTGGTTTATGTGGGAAGAGCACAGCATAGTTGATGGAGGTACTCCCTGGGCATAACACAGTTAAAAGTTCTAAAAACATTTAACTGTTAACCTTATCCATTATTCATTAAAGGAGGTCTCTTATGGGTTATACAATGAATGATCTGAAAAATAAGATCCTCGAGATGTATCCTGAAATTTCAAGATATGCTATCGATGTCAGTCTTGAGTTCAGTGATCCGAAGAATGCCTATATTGTACATTTCAAGCATGAGAGAGGCAAGGATAAACATGAGCTTACGACACATCTCGAAAAGAAGGATGCCGATGATTGCATGAATAATATCAAATGCGTTTATCTCGGTGTTCAGGTTGCCCAATTCATAAAGAATTTTGAACTTCAGGAGAAAGAGCTGCAATAATAAAGTAGGCGTGCTTTAAAGCACCCTTATCTCATTATATTCATGAATAACTAATAACTCATGAGATTTAGCAGAGCTGCCTACAGTCGTAGTAACCATCTTTGATAACACATTTAAGCTTATTTAATCCAGAGAGAGTCATTAAGATCTTTATAGGAAAAAAGAAAATTTTTGGAAGCTCAGAATTTTCAATAAAACCAATAATGCCCCTTATAGCCAATTTCGTGTATCTTTTTCCCAGTTAACGAAATTTTGATTCATGGAAATCTTATAAGATAAATACCTACAAGCAAAGTATCAAAATCCTACAAAAAAATCAGAATTTTACCGATATTTTTTAATCATTCTCTGTTGTATAATACAATAAAACATTTAAAGGAGGTTAAGAAATAGTAAGGGAGGTGAGAAGAAAGATTACTTCGGTTTTAGTTTGTACTTTTAAAAAATTTTAACATAATGAAGAAGACTCTCGATGAAATTGAAATATTTTTACATCCTTAAGGTGGAATTTTCAGACGATGCAATCACTGAAAGAGAGATAGCGTATTTTTGAAAATAAGATTCTCTTTTATGACTTCCCGGTGAAAAAGGTTGTCAATCTTAAAAATGAACGGGCAAAGACTTTTAGCCCCTATATCTTATGAGCATATTTGATGGCTCTGTCCTTATCATGATATGCAATATGAGGCATCCCATCTGTATCTATGGTAAGGGAAGTATACTGTACTGTGGTAGCATCAGAGTCAACGAGTTCAAAGCTCCAGATACCTTGGATATTCTTTGCTACTTTCAGTCTCCTCCCGGCCGAATAACTTATGTAGATATTGGAATGTGGATCTACCCCTATGGAATTAAACTGCCCTACAATATCTGCAGTCTCAACGATTTCGACTTTCCATTCACCTCCAACCTTTTTCGCAAGCCAAAGGTCAGGTTTAGTTAGTTTTTTATCAATTGTATAACTTATGTAAGGATTCCCCTCTTTATCAAGGGAAAGGGAGGTGAAGTCGCTCACATATCCATTGTCATCTACAACTTCGATCTTCCAGTTATCACTTTCTTTAATTGCATATTTTAAGAAACCGTTATCACTGTCTATGTAACTGATTTGAATACGACCGCCGGAATCCACCTTGACAGAAGAAAATCCTCCGACAGCATTCGATTGATTCTGTCCGTCATCTACTATCTCTATTTTCCATTGATCCCTATCCTTAACAGCAAGCTTAAGATAACCTTTATTAAAATTATAATAGCTGATATAGACCCTTTCCAGACTATCAACAAATATTGAGGTATCAATACTTGCGAATGGCTCGTTATCTACTACATCAATTGTCCATCTGCTTCCATCAAATACTGCCATTTTTAATTGATTTTTCCCCTGATCCCTGTAGCTGATATAAATTTTTCCTCCTTCACATTTTGCTAATGATAGAAATTGACCTACATTTCCTTCCTGATCTACCGTTTCTATAATCCAGCCTTTAGGGCCGCTTCTTGCATGTTTTAGATCGCCATTGAGATAATCATAGTAGGCTATATGAACCTTCTCTTTTGACTCAAGAACAAGGGATACATATTTTCCAACATCCCCTTTCTCCACCGTTTCAATGATCCATTTATCCTTAGATCCTGTATCATTCGTTGAGAAATCCATTGTTTCAACCCCCTATCCTTCTATTTCATCATTTTCGTCTATTCTGATATTATTAACAAATATCTTCGCCCTTTCTATAGTATTTTACGTCAATTAAAGACATAGACCATTTTATGAAGATTTTCTTAGTGGTCAACATTTAGAGAGAAGGTTTACTTTTTTCTTTTTTCATCTGGCTGTCTTTGGGAATAGAATCGTATCTGGAAAAGCGTCTTTAAATTGTTATTATGAACATTTAATGTTTATATGTTATATTAGTATAGAAATTTAAGTTGCTGATTTTACATTCAATAACTTTAAAGATTAAGACAGAAAGGATTAAACCATGTTACTGGGTACAAAGTTTGTAGAACCTATTGAGCGCACATTGGATTCTAAATTCAAGTTCAGGTGTCATAAAGATATCAGTTGCTTTAATAAATGCTGTAAACTTACAAATATACTCCTTACCCCTTATGACATCCTAAGGATGAAAAAGAGGCTGGGAATTTCTTCAGGAGAGTTCCTTGAGAAATTCGCTTACACTCACATTGATGAGAAGTCCTCACATCCTTATGCAGTGCTTAAGATGATGGATGATAGTGAAAGGAAATGTCTTTTTGTGACACCTGAGGGCTGCAGTATTTATGAAGACCGGCCTACTAACTGTCGATATTATCCTGTCGGTCAAGGGCTCATGGTAAAGCAATCAGAGAAAGGGCAAGTAAATGAGGGATTCTACTTCTTTATCAGGGAACCGAATTGTCTCGGCTTTCAGGAAGACAAAGAGTGGACCATTGAGACATGGAGGATTGACCAGGGAGTTGACCTCTATGATGAAATGAACAGAGAGTGGAAGGAGATTCAGTTGAGGAGGGACAATCCGGGTCAACCCAAGCTCGACGAGAAGAAGCAGTCCCTGATGTATATGGCAAGTTATGATTTAGACAAATTTAGAATATTTGTTTCGGAAAGCAAATTTCTCGATATCCTCGATATTGATAAGGAAGAAGTCGAGAAGATAAAGGCTGACGAGATTGCGCTGATGAAGTTCGGATTCAAATACTTAAAGTATGTTCTGATGCTTGAGGAAACATTGAAGGTGAAGGAAGAATATAGAAAGGGAAAGCATCCGCCCGAGGCGGAAGGTTCTTAGAGTTAATTTATATTCGACGGAGGCATCAGATGGCTGAGAGATGTGTAATTGGAACTGAGGAAAGAATTATTGACTTTATAACCGGGCAGCTATTCATTGATACTGATGATGAAAGGATCAGACAGAAGATAGAGCGGCTTCTAATTGAAGAGAAAGGTTATTCAAAAAAGGATATTGAAGTTGACAGGGAATTCGAGATTGTTATAGGTGAAGAAATAAACAGATCAAAGGTTGACCTTATTGTAAGTGTTGAAGAAAAAATTTTCATGATTATAAAATGTGCTCGTGGTTCATTGATCTCGAGGGAGAGGGAGGTTCTGTCTTGTGCAAGGATCCTTGATACTTATATAATCCCTTTTGCTGTTGTCACCAATGGAGAGGATGCCGAAGTTCTGGACACTATATCTGGTGAAGTAATTAGCTGTGGTTTAGGAGCGATACCCTCAAAGAATCAAGTATTAGAAGCCCTCGGAAGAATTGAATTCAAGAGACTTCCAGAAAAAAGGATTGAGAAGGAAAAGAGAATCTTTTTAGCATTTGATGCATTCAAATGTCCCTCAGAATGTGATTAGGGGTGTTTTATTTTAGGCCCTTCTGGTTGTAAGCACTTATTCATCTTCTTCCCGCAATGTGGACAATCGGGTATATCTTTACTATTGCTTTCCATATCCGACCTTCTGAGATCGATTTAAAGTGATTTGATACAATTTTTTTTAAAATACATGGAAAGTTTACAATATAAAATATATTATTTATAACTCAAAAATCAAGATTCCCTATATAATTTATTTTACTATTGAGGTTCTTGCAAAAGTCTCAAATGGGCACCCTCCCCAACCCCTCCCGTCAAGGGAGGGGCTTATTTATCAACCCTTTCCCCTGGTGGGAGAGGGCAAGGGTGAGGGGGTTGATGGAGTTTTGCAAGAGCCTCTATTAATATATTTTATTAATATATTTTATGGCTCTATTTTTTATTGACAAAAACATATGTTTTGTATTTAACTAATACGCCTGAATATCTTCACAGAATATAAATGAACGTGCAATTAAATTATGCTATAACGTCATTTGGGATGTTCGAAATTTTTTTATATGCCTTGAGCATATAACCATTATATGGAGGGATACTATGGCAGCGGAGAAAACAAAAAGTATATTAGTTGTAGGCGGTGGAATCAGTGGAATAACCGCCGCAGTGGAGGCAGCCGAGGTAGGGTATGAAGTCACCCTTATCGAGAAGAATCCATACCTTGGTGGAAGGGTAACCCAGCTCAACAAATACTTCCCAAAGTTATGCCCACCAAATTGCGGGCTTGAGATTAATTTCAGAAGGATTAAAAATAATCCGAGAGTAAAAATTTACACCTTAGCAGAGGTAGAAAAGATCTCTGGCTCCGAGGGTGACTTTGATGTAACGGTAAAACTGAATCCCCGCTATGTAAACGAAAATTGTACAGCCTGTAAAGCCTGCGTCGAGGTATGCCCGGTTGAGAGGCCAAACGATTTCAATTTCGGTATGGATAAAACAAAAGCCATTTATCTTCCTCAAGACTTTGCCTTTCCATTGAGATATGTTATTGACGATAAGTACTGCAAGAAAGCAGAATGTGCTAAGTGTGTAGAGGCTTGCACATATAAGGCTATTGACCTCAATATGAAGGCTCAGAGCCTTTCATTAAAGGTAGGCTCTATTGTTTGGGCTACGGGTTGGAACCCTTATGATGCCACGAAAATTGATAATCTTGGATTTGGGAAGTATCAAAACGTCATAACAAATATGATGATGGAGAGGCTTGCCTCTCAAAATGGCCCTACTAAAGGTAAAATCCTTCGTCCCTCTGATGGAAAAGAGCCCTCAAGGATAGTCTTTGTCCAGTGTGCCGGCTCCAGAGATGAAAATCACCTTTCATACTGCTCCTATGTGTGCTGCCTTGCCTCTATGAAACAGGCTACCTACATACGGGAGCAATATCCTGAGGCAGAGATATTCGTATTTTATATAGATATTCGTACACCAGCAAGGGCTGAAAGGGTCTACCTCAGGGCACAGAAGGATGAAAAGATAAAGTTTATTAAAGGTAAGGTTGCCAAGATAGAGGAAGATCCTGCCACAAAGGACCTTACAGTTACCGCAGAGGATACCCTAACATTACAGAAGATTCATGAGAAGGTTAATCTTGTTGTCCTTGCCACTGGTATGGCTCCCACCACTCAACAATGGAAAGTTCCTGCAAACATATCCTATGATTCAGACGGTTTTATTTTATCTAATGCTGGTATGTATGCTGCTGGTTGTGCCTTAAAGCCTATAGATGTCTACTCATCTGTCCAGACTGCTACAGCGGCAGCCCTTAAGACTATTCAATCTTTGGTGAGGAGGTAAATCATGGAGAAAAAGATAGGAGTTTATATCTGCACAGATTGCGAGATCGGGAAGGCTCTCGATATAGAACAATTAGGGAAGGTTGCTACCAAGATGAAGGCCCCTGTTGTCAAGACCCATCCATCTCTATGTCAGAAAGAAGGTGTCGATTTCATCAAAAAGGACATGGCTACAGAGGGCGTAAATGCAGTTATAATTGCTGCCTGCTCACCACGTGTAAATTACGATGTCTTTGATCTGGGTATACCACTTGTGGAAAGGGTAAACCTGAGGGAGGGAGTTGTCTGGTCACATCCACCAAACGATGAAGACACTCAGATGATGGCAGAAGACTATGTAAGGATGGGAATCCTGAAAATGCAGAAGATGGAGGCCCCAGAACCTTACAAGGTAGAGGATCTCTGCAAAAACGTGCTGGTTGTTGGCGGTGGCCTTGCCGGGATTACCGCTGCCAATGAGGCAGCCAAGGCAGGTTATGATGTCTACCTGGTGGAAAAGGGTGATTCCCTCGGAGGATGGATGTCCAAGCTTTATAAGCAGACACCAACAAAACCTCCTTATACAGACCTTGAAGAGCCATTAATTAATAACTTGATAAAAGAGATTCAACAAAATCCAAAGATTAAGATTTACACCTCATCATTAATTGAGAAGATAGATGGTGCCCCGGGTTTGTATGATGTCACTATCAAACAAAATGGTAATCTCGAGACTTTTAGGGCTGGTGCTATAGTTTCAGCTTCTGGCACCATACCATATGATGCAACAAAGATTGATCATCTCGGTTTTGGAAAATATCCCAATGTAATAACCAACTATATGATGGAGGAATTGGCCTCAAAGGGAACAATCGTTCGCCCCTCTGATGGTAAACCCGTGGCAAGCGTTGCCTTCGTGCTATGTGCAGGACAAAGGGATGAGAATTATCTGCCTTATTGTTCAGCAACCTGCTGCATGGAGTCTCTAAAACAGGCGAAATATGTAAGGAATCAAGACCCTGAAGCAAAGGTTTATATATTCTATAGAGACATGAGGACCCCCGGACATTATGAGTACTTCTACAAGAGTATGCAGAATGATCCAGGGGTATTTTTGACAAAAGGTGATGTTAAAGGTGTCTCGGAGGATGGAAATAAAAATCTCATAGTTGATGCGGAAAATACCCTGATAGGTGAAAAGATCCAGGTGAATGCTGACCTTGTTGTCTTGGCAACAGGCATGGTCCCAGTATCTGCGCTCGGTGAGGAAATACTGCCACCAGGGGTAAAACCAGGAGACGAATTTATTCCTTATGTTATGATCGAAACAGATATACTAAACCTTGGGTACAGGCAGGGAGGGGAGCTACCTTCTTTGGCTTACGGATACCCTGACTCCAACTTTATCTGTTTCCCATATGAAACTCGAAGAACAGGTGTTTACGCTGCTGGTCCTGGGAGGGCGCCTATGGATATACCTTCTATTATTGAAGATGCCACTGGGGCAGCCCTTAAGGCAATTCAGTGTATTGAGATGACAGGCAGGGGGGAGGCAGTGCATCCAAGGGCTGGAGATATATCTTATGCAGACTTCTTTATGCAAAAATGTACCCAGTGCAAGAGATGTACAGAGGAGTGTCCATTCGGCGCTATCAATGAAGATGAAAAGGGAAACCCACTTTACAATCCAACCCGCTGCAGAAGATGTGCAGTCTGTCTGGGTGCATGTCCAGAGAGGATTATCAGCTTTAAGAACTACTCTGTTGACATGATAGGTAATATGGTCAAGAATATTGAGGTCCCTGAAGAAGAAGAAGAGAAGCCGAGGGCTATAGTCTTCGCCTGTGAGAATGATGCCTATCCAGCGCTGGATATGGCTGGAATCAGCCGCCTTCAGTATACCCCATTTGTAAGGGTTGTTCCTTTGAGATGTATAGGTTCAATGAACCTGGTATGGGTGGCAGATGCCCTTTCAAAGGGTATTGACGGGATACTCCTCCTTGGATGTCAATATGGCGAGGATTACCAGTGCCATATGGCAACAGGAAGCCACCTTGCTAAAATCAGATTGTCAAAGGTCGCCGAAACACTGGACAGGTTAAAGCTTGAGTCTGGAAGGGTTCAAATGGAACAGATATCTATCTCAGAATATTACAAAGTACCAGAGGTATTAGACAGCTTTTTGGAAAAATTGAAGGGGTTCGGTCCTAACCCATATAAAGGATACTAAAAGAGTGTCAGTGATCACTAATGAATTTAGGAGGTAAAAGGATGGCAGAGCAAATAAGTCCTGATTTAGGCTTTGTAAAGGATGTTATTGCAGGAGGAGGTGAATCCCTGAAAAAATGTTTCCAGTGTGCAACATGCTCTGTTGTATGCAATTTAACCCCTGATGATAAACCATTCCCAAGAAAAGAAATGTTATATGCTCAATGGGGTTTGAAGGATAAGCTCTTCCCTAATCCTGATGTCTGGCTCTGCCATCAATGCAGTGATTGTACTGCTTATTGTCCGAGAGGGGCAAAGCCAGGAGAAGTCCTCAATGCAGTAAGAAAAATGTCTATCGAGCATTATTCAGTCCCCCGGTTTTTGGGAAAACTGGTCGGTAACCCCGGCGCCCTTGTCCTCCTCCTTGCCATACCTACTGCTATCTTTCTGGCTATCCTTGCAGGCTTAGGCCATCTGAATCTGGAAAGCATCAGGAATGAAGCAGGGAAGATCGCATACTCGGCATTATTGCCTTCGTATTTTATCGATGGTGTTTTTGTCCCGATATTCCTCTTTGCTGTTGTTTCACTGGCCATAGGTGTCTCACGGTACTGGAAAGATATGGTGCGTGCTACCGGCGTTAACCCCAAGGGCAGTATTGTAAACGCTCTTACTGAGACTATCAGTGAAATTTTGTCACATAAACGATTTGATAAATGTAATGTAACCTATGATCGAAAGTTAGCTCACGTGTTAGTATTTTTCAGTTTTATTGGACTTGCAATAACAACAGCATGGGCAGTTTTATATTTGTATGGATACGAGATAATGGAAGCGATGGGGAAAACGCCTTACCCCTGGATGCTCGGCAAATCACCATATCCGTTGACGGATCCGGTAAAGATACTTGGGAACGTAAGCGCAGCAGCCCTGATCATTGGTATTACATTAGTTATGATGAACAGGTCAAGAAATAAGGAAAAGGCGGGGTCAGGTGGTTATTATGACTGGCTTTTCATCAGCATAGTCAGCGCTATTGCAGTAACAGGTATACTATCTGAGATATTGAGATTAGCAAATATAGCAATCCTGGCTTATACGATATATTTTTTCCACCTTGTTGTTGTTTTCTTCCTGTTCGCCTATGCTCCTTTTTCAAAAATGGCACACATGGTTTACAGAGCAACAGCAATGGTTTTTGCAAGGTATTCAGAGAGGGAAACTTAGCCTGTTAAATATCAAGAAATATTTTAGAGAAGGAGGTGAAGAGAGAAGGGTTAATAATAAGTAACAACTTAAAAGTTGTGGAAGGTTCATGATTATTATAATTCTTAATTCTCGACTTCTAAATTGTAATCTCTTAAGTAACTAAGGAGGGGCTAAATGACTAATGTTATTTTATTTGCTTTAATGTGCGGAGTTCTTGGCGTTATATATGCTGCGATGACCGCAGTGTGGGTATCAAAGCAGGACGCTGGTACTACCAAGATGCAGGAGATTTCGAATGCGGTCAAAGAGGGCGCATATGCTTTTCTTGCACGTGAATACAAAACTGTTGCAATCGTAGCTGTTGTCATGGTTATTTTGATTGCTGCTGTTGGACTCGGAATTTGGACGAGTATCGGTTTTCTTATCGGCACCGTCGGTTCCGCACTTGCCGGCTTTGTCGGCATGTGGGTTACAGTTCGGGCCAATGTACGCACCACACAGGCCGCGCACAAGGGGCTTAAGGCTGCACTCGGCCTTGCATTCAAGGGCGGTTCGGTCACAGGCGTTATGGTTGTCGGTCTTGGAATTATAGGCCTTGCGGGTTTTTATTTTATAGCAAAGCAGGCAGCCCCTGAGATGGCATTCCATGCACTCGTGGGACTCGGCTTCGGCTGCTCACTTATGAGCGTGTTTGCCCGTATCGCAGGTGGTATCTACACAAAGGCTGCTGACGTTGGCGCAGACCTCGTTGGTAAGGTTGAGGCAGGAATACCTGAGGATGATCCGAGAAACCCCGCCGTTATCGCAGATAACGTTGGCGACAATGTCGGTGACTGTGCAGGGATGGCAGCCGACCTTTATGAGACATACACGGTTACGCTCGTTGCAGCAATGCTCCTTGCAAAGACGGTTTTCGGAGCTGACAGCGCATGGGTGGAATTCCCGATGCTCCTCGGCGGAATATCGATCATTGCTTCCATTATTGGGACATTTGCAGTAAGGCTCGGTAAAAGCCAGTATATCATGGGCGCCCTCTATAAGGGGCTTGCCGTTGCAGGCGGTCTTGCGGCAATAACATTTTATTTCGTGACAGGCGAGTTCCTGAAAGACGCATCAACACAGGCTTCACTGATTGCTCATCCGTCATTTACACAGATGAACGTTTTTCTCATGGCAGTTATCGGCCTCGCATTGACAGGCCTGATCGTGGTTATAACTGAGTACTTCACTGCTGGGAAGTATCCCCCGGTGAAACACATTGCAAAGGCCAGCCTGACCGGTCACGGCACAAACGTGATCGCCGGCCTCGCGGTCAGCATGAAGTCAACCGCAGCGCCTGTTATCGTTATCGTTGCCTCAATTCTGGGCGCTTATTCATTAGGCGGCGGATTTAATGGCGATGCGGCGGGCGGTCTTTTTGCTATCGCCCTGTCAGCGGTTTCGATGCTTTCCATGACAGGTATCGTTGTTGCGATTGACTCGTATGGTCCTATTACGGACAATGCAGGCGGTATTGCAGAAATGTCAGGACTTCCTGAAGCGATCCGTAACATAACAGACCCGCTTGATGCGGTCGGCAACACAACAAAGGCTGTTACAAAGGGATATGCTATCGGTTCAGCAGGTCTCGCTGCTCTGGTTCTCTTTGCAGAGTATTCAAGGTCATTCAGCACACAGCTTTATTTTGATCTTTCGAACCCCATGGTTCTGGCTGGTCTCTTCATCGGCGGCTTGCTTCCTTACTATTACGGCTCACTCCTTATGGAGGCTGTTGGAAAGGCAGCCGGCAGCATTGTTGAGGAAGTCAGAAGACAGTTCAGGGAGATCCCCGGCATTATGGAATACAAGGCTAAGCCTGAGTACGGCAAGTGTGTTGACATTGTCACAAAAGGCGCTATCAAGCAGATGATGGTTCCAGCCCTTATCCCTGTTGTAGTACCTATAGTAGTAGGTCTTCTCCTTGGCAGGGAAGCTCTCGGAGGCGTTCTTATCGGAAGTATCCTGACTGGACTATTCCAGGCGATCGCCATGACAAGCGGCGGCGGCGCATGGGACAACGCCAAGAAATCCTTTGAAGATGGCGTTACCGACGACAAAGGCGTCGTGCACAAGAAGGGGAGCGATGGACATAAAGCCTCTGTCACAGGCGACACAGTCGGCGACCCGTATAAGGATACAGCAGGCCCGGCTATCAACCCGATGATCAAGGTTATCAATATCGTTGCATTGCTGATCGTTCCACTTATTTAGGTTTATATAGCTTAAAAGGCCGGCAGGATACTCTGTCGGCCTTTTTATTTTTAAAACTTATAGGAAAGGATTAAATTAAGATGCCATTACCAAGTATGAAAGATGTGGAACCAACACAACTAACCCTGGAATCAAGATTTAAATTCAAGTGCCATAAAAGCGTTAAGTGTTTTACGAAATGCTAAGGAGGGGGTTCTTTTATGCCAGATATTAAGAAGATGTACCGTACTATCATGGATGATCATTTTCCTGATAAGATGACAATTAAATTTGGGGACCAGACTTTAATATACAAGAAAAGAACATGGAAGATACCTGATGATAAAACAGGGGAAATAATAGAAAAAGGCCTTCGCTATGGTGAAAATCCAGGCCAGGAAGCAGCGCTTTATGAATTAATTAATGGTAATCTGACCCTCGGAGCCTGCCAGTTTATACAGCCAGAGAATGGCCTCGTTAGCAGCATTACAGAAAAGGATATGATCCAGGTAGGTAAACACCCTGGTAAAACAAACCTTACAGACCTCGATAATGGCTTGAACATTATTAAATATCTCATGGATAAGCCTGCGGCAGTGATCTTAAAACATAATAATCCCTGCGGCGCTGCATACGGAAAGACATTGGCTGATGCCTATGAAAAGGCTAATATGGCAGACAGGATAGCAGCATTTGGTGGATGTCTTGTTGTGAACAGGGCGATGGATAAGGAAACAGCAGAGATAATCAGCATTAACTACCTCGAGGTTGTAGCCGCACCTGAATTTGAAGAAGGAACGATAGATGTTTTATCTAAAAGAAAGAATCTAAGGATTATCAGAATAAGCAGTATTAAAGAGTTAGAAAAATATAAGACACTGCGCTTTGTAGACTTCAAATCATTAATTGACGGCGGCATTATAGTCCAGCAATCTCCGATAAACAGAATTAAATCAAAGGAAGACTTCCTACCGGCAAAGGCAACTTATCAGGGGAGAGAATATGTTATAGAAAGAGTGCCAACTGACAGGGAATATAACGATATGCTTTTCGGGTGGAACATAGAACAGGGAATTACATCGAACTCAGTGATCTATGTAAGAGATGGTGTGACAGTTGGTGTTGGAGCAGGTGAGCAGGACAGGGTAGGTGTGGCTGAGATAGCAGTCTTCAAGGTATATCAGAAATATGCTGACGCCTTATGCTTTAAGAAACATGGTATCCCTTATAAAACATTTGAGCTCGATGTCAAAAATGGCAAAAGGGATAGGGTCGCGCTGCTTGAAATAGACGAGGAAATGAAAAAGAATAAAGGCGGACTTATAGGGTCTGTAATGGTCTCTGATGCATTCTTTCCCTTCAGGGACGGTGTTGATGTTGGTATCAAAGAGGGTGTTTCAGCAATAGTACAGCCAGGGGGATCTGAAAGGGATTTTGAAGTCATAACCGCCTGCAATGAAGCAAATCCAAAGGTAGCGATGGTCTTCACAGGCCAAAGGGCATTTAAACACTGAGGTCTTCTTCGAGACGTTTTTTGCCCATCTTCATTGGAATGAAGAAAGCAAGACTATTCAGTGTGATAATTAAGATACCAGCCGTAACTAACTGGCCTATTTGCATATAGCTTGTTGCCGAACCTGATAATACCGCTTTTTTGTAAGAATAAAAGGACCAGGCCTCGAGAGAAACTGTCAGGAGCACTACTGAAAAAGCAAAAAGCATAAAGAGCATACCGCCGGGGCTTGTCGAGATTGAGGCTATATTTTCATATCTGAATCTTGGATACATGGCACCCATGCCTGTGCCGAGTCCGCTTATAGAGATGCACAGAATAAAAATAGTAACCCCGGAGAGAAGCATTAACAGGTGGTCTGTGCCCATTGCTATATTAGTAATAAAAACTACGGCTAACAAAATGACTGTTACAGGAATAAAGCCGTATAAGAATTTTGACCGGAGTAATTTTTTTACTGTCACAGGTGATGTCCTTATAATCCAGAAGGCCATGCCTTCGAGGCTTATCGAGGAATAAAGAAACCTTGCAGAGACAGCAGAAAGGACAAGGCCTGCCATGAGCATATTTATAAGTACCATGAATTCTTTCATAAAAGGAAATATTTCAGAGAGGGTTTTTAGAGGTAGGGTTCTGAAATTATAGATATAGATGAATATGAGTGCACTTATAATAAAAAGCTGTGACCACTGGCCAGCATCCCTGAAAAAGGTCTTTACATCCTTCCATAAAAATGCCATTTTATCGCCAGGATAAAATCCTTCTGTACCTGCTTTTATTCCATGTTTTATAGATGGTTGGATCCTCTCGATATTATTACTGTATAGCCTGTTACCAATTAAACCGGATAGTATGAGCATAAACACTCCACCACAAAGGATCAACAATAGATAAGAGGTATCCGGTGTTTGTCTTTTAAGGAATGGCATAACAGACTCTGTTATCCAGAAACTCGGCATGAGAGGTGAGTCTGTCTTTATGTTAAGCATTGCATTAAAAAATCTTTCAGGACTTTCAGGACTGATAGACCACTGAGACCTGACCAGAAGATACAAGGATAGAAAAAGGAAAAGTCCTGTGGCAAGCAGTGATAACCGTAATTTTTTTATAGAAAATATCCTTGTAAGCAAATGTGCCGCAGTTATTCCAATCCCGCCTGCTATAAGTAAGAATGGGATAAAGGTCAGAATGAGCATAAGATAAAAACGAAGCGGGGCATTATAGCTTACGCCATAGGCAATAAAAAAAGGCGGTATAAAGGATATCACCATCCACGATGAACTTGATATTGTCTCAATTGTCTTCAGTCTCAGGATTTCCTTTATCTTTATAGGTTTTGACATTAGGAAAGGAATATCCTTCGACATATAAAAAGAAGATAATGCAGTGATGATATTGCTGAGAATTAGAAAGATGCTAAGACTGAAAAAGGTTATGGAGAGGAGTTTTTTAGAGAGGATTTCTCCGAAAAATCCCATGCCCCGGATAAAGTTCAAAACCTTGTATGTGCCTGAATAAAACAATACCCAGAAGATAAGACCGATGAATATGAAAGGGAATCTTTTCAAAAAGGCCTTCAGGGTAATAGAGTTTTTTATGGATATGATCTTCGGGGTGAGTAATAAAAGGGTTGTTTTCATGAGTTTATTTTTAAGAATAACTTTTCAAGTCCACCTTCTGTAGTAATCTCTTCCTTGTTCTTTATGCTGATGAGAGAGCCTTTGCTGATAAGACCAACTCTTTCACATAGTTCTTCAGCAATGTGGAGGCTGTGCGTTGCAAGAAAGATCGTGACCTCTTCTAATCTCAATCTTCTTATCATATCTTTTATCATCATTACTCCGAAAGGGTCAAGTCCCACGAATGGTTCGTCAATAAGAAGGACTTGAGGATTATGTATCAGGGCAGATAGAAATAACAGCCTCTGCCTCATACCCTGTGAATAACTTTCTATTAATTCTTCCTCTATCTCTTTTATGCCGAATAGTTCGAGCAGCTCATCAATCCTCTTAATAGCTGTGGATTTTTCGATGCCGTGAATAGATGCTACAAACTTCAGAAACTCACGGCCTTTAAGTTTTTCGTATAGAAACGCCTTGTCAGGCACATAACCGAAAATGGATTTTGCTTTTATAGGCTCCTTAACGATATCATAACCACCTATCAGTATCTTCCCCTCGGTTGGCCTGAGAAGGCCTGTCATCATCCTTATGGTCGTAGTCTTTCCGGCAGCATTTGGGCCAAGAAGCCCAAAGACCTCACCTTTATCAACACGAAGATCAAGCCTCTTTACAGCCCATTTACCATTAAAGGATTTACTGACCTTGTCAAGGATTATCATGATAGTTTTATTTTACAATTTTGTCTGACTGTTCGGAAAGGAAAGTAGATGACCTTTTGGGTTAGGTTCTTTTTAATTATAAAATTATAATGGAGGATGCAAAAGCAAAAAACACACCACTTAAATAGAGCAAGAATAACTCTATCTTATAAAGTAAGCTGTTAATAACTAAATCATCCTCTAAGATTTTTCTTGAGGACGGTTTTTAAACTACAGCTATTTTTTCTTGTGAGTTGCGCAGAATTTCGATTTTCCAGTTGCGGTATTCTTACATGCTGTTCCCGCAGTGGTTTTTGCTGCGCATTTTACCTTTTTTACTGTTGCCATGTTTCCTCCTCGTTTTATTTAATAAATTAAATCTGTTTTTTAGTATAGCATAAACTCATTTATATTAATTGCCTGAAGTCGCAATTTTTCAACAACTCTCTTTTTTATACTACTCTATTGGGGAAAGAGCTTTTTTATGTGACAGCATGGTATAAATTTGAGAATACATTTAAGGATTAATTATAGGACTTTTAAAGATTAGATAAAAAAGTTAAAATGAGATGTAATAACACGGCTTACTAACACTATTGACAGACAGGTTTTTAAAGGAAAATAAAAAGGTAATGGGTGAATGAGCGAAGAATGGGTTGAGGTTCTTATTACTTATGACCGTCTTGAGGCTGAGATTATAAAAGACCTGCTGGAAAGCGGCGGAATCCCGGTAGTTTTAAGGTCATCAAAAATGATTCCCTTTCCTGTAAATGTAGGTAAAATAGGGGAGATAAAAATTTTAGTAAAAAAGGGAGATAAAGAGACAGCAGAAAAGGTAATAAAGATAGGTAATGATTGTAATCCCATGACTGAATAATGCTATTGATATCCAGAATTTTAAAGGATTAGTATACCCATTAGTTGCATAAAAAAGGAGGCAGACATGCTGAAAAACCCCTGCAAAGCAACAAAATATAATTATGTTACACATAAATGCAAATTTAACGCTAGGTGCATTTTGCAAAAAGGCTGGCTGGCCAGGCTTGAGGGCTCTAAGGTGTCGCTGGCAGGCCTTTTTCAGCACATCTGCCTCCTTTTTTAATAAAACTTTTTGCAACGTTTAGGTATAGTAGTGATAAAGGGAGTATAAGAAGGAAAATATAAAGGTGGCAAGATGAAGATTTTGAAGAGGTTAATTTTAATATCAGGTGCGGTTGCACGCTCTATCATTGGGATAGGGGCGACTGTATTACTCTTTTTTGCTTTGAAAAAGAAAAAAGGGAAACAATTATGAGATGTAAGATAAATCTTTGGTATTTTTATTATTTTATAGTATTATGGTTATATATCTGATTTTAAATGGAGGAAGATATGAACGAAGTATTGGACGAAATTGTAAAACTTGGTTCCAAGATGAAGAGAATGTATAAAAAGAGAACTGCTGCTAAAGAGGAACTTCCCAGAATGGCGGCAGAACTCGGAATATTTCTTGTTGCCAGTTCAAAGAAAATAGCACGTCTTAAAGGCGAGCAACTTAGAACTGAACTTGATAAGGTTCAAAAAAAGGTGGATAATTTCAGGAAATTTATCTTCAAGAAAAAGGCTGAGAAACTCTAAGTCTTTAGTGGTGAATTGTTTGGAAAATGAAGCAGGAACCTTGAAATGAAAAAAACAACTGCATGGCTGATAGTTTTCATGTGGGCAGTTTCGTTACCTTTTTTTCAGGGTTGTACTACAGATAAGCCTTTTATAAAGAAAGACGTGGCATCTCTTACACCCTTAAAGGTTATACGATATGAAACACCCGGCATTCTGAGAAGTACTATGGCTGAAACATTATTTCTTACGACTGTTGCAGTGGCATTGCCTGGAGGGTCTGCGTTGATCTTATTAAATGATGGATACTGTAAAACAAGAGGCGAAACGATGCAAACTAAGATACCCGATTTTGGATATATTGTAATGAACAGATTTGTTGAGAAAATGAACCAGGAAGCATCCAAGTGGCCCTTATTAGCTGTTAGATCTGAGCCGGTAGGAGAGGATTATGCTGAACCATGCACATTGATAGAATTTAAGGTAAAAAGACTTGCTTATGGCTATCTTGATTTCGTCAGAGGTGGTGGTAATGGTTTTTTAAGTAAAACGGTTGTAACAATGAAAGATCCTAATGGCGAAATACTCTGGCAAAAAAGCTTCACTTATTTATCGAAAGATTTTAAAAGGGATAAGAATATAGACGAATTTGAGGCTGATGATGGGAAGCTTTTGAAAGAGGAAATGGAATTTGCAGCGGAAAAAACCGTATCAGACTTTATTGCTCACTTAAACGGAGAAAATTTACAAGAATACGTCAAGCAAGAATCTTCCAATTAGAGTACATCTCAGTTATATAAGAAAAATAAAGATTTCTAACTTTAGGTAATTAATTAGTTTGACTTTACCTCTCTGGTATTTTATTCTTTTTCAAAAGCTACGAGAATCAGAAATGATAATCTGGAGTGATAAATAAATAATATGGAAAATGGTGTGCAATTTACAGATGAACTAATCGGTGAGCTATCTGAACTGTGCGGGATACTTTTAGAATACTGGGATATTTTTGGTAAAAAGCATATAACTTCTGTTGAGACCAAAAAGGCGATACTCAGTGCGATGAAACTGAAGATTAATTCAGCCGGGGATATAATTAAAGAAATTAATGAACGAAAGTGGAAACCATGGAAAAACTTTATCGAACCTGTGCATGTCATATCAGTAAATGACCAGCCTGTGACAGTCCCTGTTTATATACCCATCAAAAAGGATGAAGAAGCTAAACTTATAATTTCTTGGTCTATAGAAGATGAAAATGAGCAAAAAGCTGAGTTTATACTTGCATGGAACGCCATAACAATCTCGGAAATACAATGGATAGATGGGATAAGATTTATAAAGATAAACCTCTCGGATGCGGTATGCCGAGCTATTGGTTATTATGTAATTCATGTAGAGTGCAAACATCCTGAAAACATCTTTCCAGGCGGAGTAAACCTTTTACAAAAAACATCTAAGGTTATATTAACTCCTGATACCTGTTATTTACCACCTGAACTACAGAAAGGAAGGACATGGGGCCTTTCCGTTAATCTTTACTCAATCTGTTCGGCACGAAACTGGGGCGTTGGTGATTTTACTGACCTTAAGAAAATTGCCAGGTGGGTTGCTGATTTGAAGGGTGGCTTTATAGGAATCAATCCGCTACATGCAATTCCAAACACAAAACCCTTCGGGATCAGTCCGTATTCTCCTGTAAGCAGGCTTTATAAAAATTTTATTTACCTTGATGTAGAAAGCATACCTGAAGTAGCAGAATCAGAAGATGTCAGGGCAATCATGACATCTGAAGATTTTAATAAAGAATTGAATAAACTCAGAAAAGGAAACTTAGTTGATTACGAAAAGGTTGCATTAGTGAAAGAAAGAATTCTAAGGAATGCTTTTGTTCTCTTTTATAAAAAACACTTCACACGAAATACTCGTCGTAGCAGGAATTTTAAGAAATACATATCAGAAGAAGGTACTGCCCTCGAATATTTTGCAATATATATGGCACTTGCATCACGATACGGGGTAACAGGGATGCGGAGATACAGAGAAACAGAAAAACAGAACAGTTGTGAGATCCCCGAATCTCCGAATCTACGGGTTTCCCTTTTACTGAATTGGCAGGAGTGGCCTGAAGAATATCGCAAATTATCAGGTAAAGCGGTTCAGATATTCAAGAAAGCAAATAAAAAGGAAGTACTCTTTTATAAATATATCCAGTGGCTTATTGATAATCAACTCAAGGAAGTTTCCGAAGAGGCCATAAATCACGGAATGGCTGTAGGGCTTTACCATGACCTTGCTATTGGTTCTCTTGGGGGGGGAAGCGATGCCTGGAGTTATCAGGATGTCATTGCAAGAGAAGTAGATGTTGGAGCCCCTCCTGACGATTTTAGTCCGCATGGCCAGAACTGGGGATTCCCTCCACTGATTCCGGAGAAATTGGAGGAGACAGGATATGAATTGTTTATCCAGACAATAAGAAAAAATATGAAATACGGTGGTGCCCTTAGGATAGACCACGCCCTCGGCATGTTCAGGCTTTTCTGGATACCCCATGGCATGTTCCCCAAAGAAGGTGCTTATATAAGCTATCCATCAGAGGATCTTCTCAGAATTATTGCTTTGGAAAGTATTCGGAACAGAACTATAGTGATTGCTGAAGATCTGGGCACGATCGGTGAAAATGTTAGAGAAACGCTTCAGAGATTTCATATGCTTTCTTACAAGCTTTTTTATTTTGAGAGGAATTATCCTGACCCGTCATTTGTTCCACCTGATAAGTACCCTGATAAGGCTTTGTGTGCCTTAACAACTCACGACCTGCCAACAATATACGGTTACTGGGCAGAGCAAGATTTAGAGATAAAAAAACAACTCGGTATATATTGTGACGACACTCTATGGCAGGAACAGGTCAATGAAAGAGAAAGGGACAAGAGACTTATTCTCTCTGCCCTTAAGTCTCTGGGAATTATCTCTGATGAGTACCTGTCAGAGCCGAAAATGATTCCTAAGATGACACCTGAACTATGCCTTGCTATATACCATTATCTTGCACTTACACCTTGTAAACTGTTGCTGGTCAGCCTCGATGATATCATTGGTACACTGAATCAGCAAAACATGCCCGGCACAGTCGGTTCATATCCCAATTGGCTGCAAAAAACACCGCTCACTCTTGAGGGAATGGTTTCAGACAAACGATTTATTACTCTTTCTGAGATGTTTAAAAATATTTACAAAGGAGTTCATAAGTAAGGCGTCATTATTGAAAAATCTCCCCTCGCCCCTCTCGGTTGCGAGTCGTACCGACTTTGCTAAAGAGGGGTAAATTCCCTCCCTTTGGTAAAGGGAGGTGAGGAGGGATTTTATAATCAATGTCTTCATACTTATGAGCTTATTAGTAACTTGTAATTCCCTGTGGTCTTGCCGCAGGGAGGTTCATTGAATCAGGAAATTTTATTATGTAAAATGTATTATATAAACTAAGATACATAAATCTTCATGGAGGCGCAATGGCACATCCAAAGGTTCTTGCATTTGTTCTTGCAGGAGGCAAGGGCGAGAGACTTTTTCCGTTGACGGCATTTCGTTCAAAACCGTCAGTCCCATTTGGCGGCAGGTACAGGATAGTGGATTTTGTCCTGAGCAATCTTGTGAATTCACACATTTATTCTATTTATCTTCTTGTGCAATACAAGTCCCAGTCACTTATTGAGCATGTGAGAAAGAACTGGGTTTTATCTTCTATTATCAAAGACCATTTTGTGGCTGTGGTTCCACCACAGATGCGGATGGGGCCCGAATGGTTTCAGGGCACGGCTGATGCGATTTTTCAGAATGTTAACCTCATCCGCCAGCACAATCCAAAGCTTGTTATAATTTTCGGAGCAGATCATATATATAGAATGGATATTCGTCAAATGATAGATTTCCATCTTGAAAATGATGCCTTTGTTACTGTTGCTGCAAGACCTGTTCCCATCGAGCAGGCATCTTCTTTTGGAGTTATTATGACAGACAGCGAAAAACGAATTGTCGGATTTCAGGAAAAACCAAAAAAGCCTACCTCGAGACCTGATGACCCAGGTCGTGCGTATGTTTCCATGGGGAATTATATATTTAACAGAGATGTGCTTCTGGGAGCACTGGCAAAGGCACAAAGAAAAAAACAGCATGATTTTGGTGCTCATGTAATACCAGATCTGGTTGAAACAGGTAAGGTATTTGCCTATGATTTTGCAACAAATATCATCCCCGGGACCATGCCTTATGAGGAGGGAGGTTACTGGAGAGATGTAGGTACAATATCTGCCTTTTTTGAGGCCCATATGGACATGTTAGGTTATTCACCTCTATTTGAACTTGACAACAAATTGTGGCCTATCCATCCATCCGGTTATGAGGGATCCGCTACAAAGATATTGAGAGGCGATATAAGAAACAGTATAATTGCTGAAGGAACGGTTCTTCATAAGGCAAAGATACGCAATTCTATAATCCGTAGTGGTGTGACAATTGAGGACGATGTCAGTGTGGAAGACTGTATAATTATGGATGACGTATTGATTAAAAAAGGGTGTAGATTAAAAAGGGTAATTGTGGATAAGCTGAATGTGATAGATGAAGGCGAACAGATTGGTATTGACCCTGAAAAAGACCGTTTCCGTTGTCACATAGACTCCTCAGGAATTGCTATAATTCCGAGAGGTGGCAAGCTGGTAAGGACCTCAAGATAACCTGAATAAGGCAGGAATGACTTTCGCTACAAATCCCGGAACTACTGGCAGGACTGAGGCCGACACAAAGGGAAGTCTTGTCCCCGTGATATATGATTTGTTTCTTGAAATAGCCTCTGGTTCCATTTTAAAACAGGGAGTATTAAAGCTTTTCGGATTAAAAAAACTTTTAAAACCCTTTTATTGCTGCCTTGGCAAGATCAAGGAGGAATGATGGGAATACGCCTATTACAAGCACAGCTATTGTTGTCACTATAAGTGCAAGGCCGGTTGCCGGAGATGTAGTAAGGCTGACAACTTCCTTCGGCTCTTTCATATACATGTACATGACTATCCTCAGATAGAAATATGCAGATATTGCACTGAAGATTACAGCTACGACAACAAGCCATGTATATCCAGCATTTATCGCACTCATAAATATATACAACTTACCTATAAACCCTGCGGTAGGTGGAATACCAGTAAGTGAAAACATAAATATAAGCATAAGAGCTGCTGATAATGGATGGGTTTTAGCAAGGCCTTCATAGTCAGTTATATCCTCACCCCTGAATCCTTCACTCCTGAGCATGATTATAACTGCAAAGGCCCCGATATTCATAAATGCATATATCATCAGATAATTCATCACGCTGGCAAGCCCTTCATTGTTCGCAGCAATTATACCTAAAAGGGCGTATCCTGCATGGGCAATTGATGAGTAGGCAAGCATCCTTTTGATATTTGTCTGGGATAATGCAACTATATTACCAACACCCATTGTGAGTATTGATACAGGAATCAGTATTGCTGCCCAGTCAACCTTGGCGGATGCAAATGCTACCATAAATACCCTTCCTAAAACTGCAAACCCTGCTGCCTTTGGACCGACTGACATAAAGGCTGTTATAGATGTTGGGGCGCCTTCATATACATCAGGTGCCCACATATGGAATGGTGCAGCAGCAATTTTGAATCCAAATGCAACAGTAAAGAGTATAACAGACAGCAGGAGTGAGAGGTTCCCTGTAAGACCCTTTTCGCTGATATAAAGTGCGATTGCGTTAAGATTTGTTGTGCCTGTCAGGCCATAAATCATTGATGTCCCGTAAAGCAGGAATGCAGAAGAAAAGGCACCCAAGAGGAAATACTTCAGTGCCGCCTCATTTGATTTAATATCATGTCTGATAAAACCTGCAAGCACATAAGTGCTCAGGGCCATAAGTTCAAGGCCGAGATAAAGCACTATAAGGTCAGCAGCGGAGGCCATAATCATCATGCCGATAGTTGAAAACAGTATTAGAGCATAATACTCCCCGAAATTGATCTTTTCTATGACGATATACTTAATAGATATCAAAACAGACAGGATGACATTAACAAAAAAAATGAGTTTAAAGAATGTACTGTAACCATCAGAGATGAACATTCCTCCGAATGTAATTCCAGAGGAACCGATCAGGGTATATGCCACAGCAACTATACCCGCAATACTAAATAGTGCAAGTACTTCCTTTTTCTTTATTAAAAGGTCTGCTAATAAAACTATCAGAGCAATGGCAGTCAAAGTAATCTCAGGTATTACAGGGCCGATGTCAGGAAGCTGGAAATTCATCTGACTACCTCCATAAGGGTTTTTGCTATGTTTGCCTCTTGCATACCGCCAGGCATATTGACTCTCTCTATGAGATGTTGGACCGAGGCATGCATAAAGCTGAGAAATGAGTTTGGATAAACGCCTATCCAGAACACAAGGAAAAGCAGAGGGAGGAGTGCTATTGTTTCCCTGATATCCATGTCTGGTAAACCAACAACCTTTTTATTGACTTCCATAAAGAATACCTTTTGATAAAGCCAGAGCATATAGCCAGCGCCTATGATCACTCCTGTTAATGCGAGTACTCCTGCCAATTTATTTGCAGTAAAACCACCGAGGATAATCAGGAATTCACCAATAAATCCGTTCGTAGCTGGAAGCCCTATTGCTGATAGAGTAAATACCATGAAAAAGGCTGCATATATAGGCATGTGCGTTGCGAGACCTCCATAATCTGCAATCTGCCTCGAATGAGTCCTGTCATATACTATCCCTACAGACAAGAAGAGCGCCCCTGTCACAACACCGTGGTTAAGCATTTGTAGTATACCGCCTTCGAGTCCCTGAGTGTTAAGGGCGAAGATTCCGAGGGTTACGAAACCCATGTGACTCACAGAACTATAGGCAATAAGCCTCTTTAAGTCTGTCTGGGCAAGGCATATGACCGCTCCATATATAATGGCAATAACTGAAAGGGTCAACATTGTAGGCGTCATTGCCGTTGCTGCATCCGGGAAAAGAGGGATAGAAAACCTCAGGAAGCCGTATGCACCCATCTTGATAAGTATGGCTGCAAGGATCACGCTGCCTGCTGTGGGGGCTTCTGTGTGTGCATCCGGAAGCCATGTGTGAACAGGAAACATTGGAACCTTTACCGCAAATGCTGAAAAGAATGCCCAGAAAAGCCATACCTGCATTGTGTAAGGATATGTCTTTGTCGTTAATTCAAGGATATCAAAGGTCTTGCCTGCATAGAGGTACAGAACGATTATCCCGACAAGCATCAGGACACTGCCAATCAGTGTGAATAAGAAGAACTTTATAGCTGCGTAAATCCTGTTCGGCCCTCCCCATACCCCTACTATGAGAAACATGGGTATAAGCATAGCCTCCCAAAAGAGGTAAAAGAGGAAAAAGTCTAAGGAACAGAAGACACCTATCATAAACGATGTAGTTAGTAATATAGATATATAAAACTCTTTTACCTTCGTCTTTATTGCATTCCATGATATAAGAACGCAGAGGATTGCTATTAATGTAGAAAGAAGAACGAATAAGATGCTTATACCGTCAATGCCGATATAATAATTTACATTCCAGTCCGGGATCCAGCTGAATCTTTCGACAAACTGCATCTTATAGGTTGACTTGTCAAAGTTTATAAATAGGGGTATTGATAAGAGAAATGTTGCAATGCTTGTTGTCAGGGCAAGCCATTTTGTAAGTAATTCCCATGACCTTCTCATAAAAAGAAGCAAAAGCGCACCAAAAACAGGCAGAAATATAACTGTGCTAAGGATCGGATAACTCAATTGATTCATTATTACCTGTTCCATTTTTCTCCTCTATGAGTTGTAAACTCTATAAGTCATAAACTATCGTAATAACATTGCCAATGCGATTATAAAGAATGCCCCGGCAGCCATTATGATTGCATAGTGATGTACAAGTCCTGTCTGTACCTTCCTCAAAATACCGCTGAAAATACCTATTGACCTTGGGACACCATTAACTATTCCCTCTATTATCTTTGCATCAGTAAAACCTACAAGGATGTTTTTTGCTATCCAGAGTGTAGGCCTCACAATTGTAAAACTATACAATTCGTCAACATAATATTTATTAAAGAGTATCCTGTAAATACTGCTAAAGTTCTTTGCGAGTCTAACAGGTATCTCTGTCTTCACAAGATAAAAAACTGCAGCGATTACGAGTCCGGAAAGAGCTATAGTTGTCGAAAGACCCATTATTCCCCATTCCTGTGCGTGTGTGCCATGGAACTCGGGATGCCCGACTACAGGCTTTAAAAACTCAGTAAAATGCGCACCTCCTCCCAGTAACGGGGTTATGCCTACCCACCCTACAGCCACTGCCCCTGCTGCAAGTATCATTAGAGGAATGGTCATAACATTAGGCGACTCATGAAGGTGATGCTCCTGCTTATGTGTTCCGCGGAATTTTCCGTGGAATGTAAGGAATATCATCCTGAATGAATAAAATGGAGTAAAAAATGCAACGCAAGTTACCATAATCCATACAAATGTTCCAACATTAGTGCCGGACGCAAAGGCAGACCAGATTATCTCATCCTTGCTGAAAAACCCTGCTAAGCCGGGGACTCCGCCGGCGCTTAATGCTGCAATGAACATTGTAATGTATGTAAGCGGCATATATTTTTTTAAACCGCCCATCCCCTGGATGTCATTAGAATGAACGGCATGAATTACACTTCCAGCACATAAGAAGAGCAGCGCCTTGAAAAACGCATGGGTATAAAGGTGAAAAACCCCTGCAGCATATGCACCAACCCCGCACGCCACAAACATCATTCCAAGGTGGCTTAAAGTAGAGTAAGCGATTATCCTCTTGATATCATTCTGGACAACGGCTATCGTAGCAGCAAACAGGGACGTGACTGCCCCAATAATGGCTACCACATTCATTGCTACAGGCGACAGACTAAATATGGAATTGCATCTTGCTACCATAAATACGCCTGCTGTAACCATTGTTGCAGCATGGATGAGTGCGCTGACAGGTGTTGGGCCTTCCATTGCATCAGGAAGCCAGACATGCAATGGAATCTGGGCAGATTTACCGACTGCGCCGCAGAAGAGAAGCAGGGCTATCAATGTAATTAAGTCAACCTCGTATCCGAGGAAATTAACTGTGTGGCCAACAAAGTTTTTTATCCCGGCAAATACAGGGACATAGTGAAGCGTCCCAAAGGTGAGGAATATCATGAATATGCCGAGGGCAAATCCAAAGTCGCCAAATCTGTTTACTATAAATGCCTTCTTGCCTGCATCGGCTGCCGACTTCTTCTCAAACCAGAAACCTATCAGGAAATATGAACAAAGACCAACGCCCTCCCAACCAAGATAAAGCTGGAGGAAGTTATTTGCCGTGACGAGCATGAGCATGAAGAATACGAAGAGGCTTAAGTAGGAGAAGAACCTGTAATATCCCTTATCGCCATGCATATAACCTATGGCATAGATATGTATAAGAGAGCCCACACCTGTTACAACTATAAGCATTACAGCAGTTAATTGGTCAATAAGGAAACCGAAAGAGACCTTGAAGTTACCAGACACTATCCATGTGTATAAATCTTCATTGATTATCTTCCCATGAATAACATCAAAGAGGGTCATTACAGATATAACAAAAGAACCTATAATTGCGAGGCAAGAAGGCCAATGTGCCTTATCTCTTAAAGCCTCTTTCCCGAGCAGGATATTAATTAGAAACGCTGCGAGTGGTAAAAATGGTATTAAAAGATAATATTTCATATTCTCAGTCCTCTAACTCCAACTTTTTAATTTCATCATCCGTGCATCTCATGTATATCGTCCACGTGTGCAGTGGCCTTGTTTCTGAATAAGGCTATGACTATTGCAAGCCCTATTGCTGCCTCAGAAGCTGCGACAGCAATTACGAAGAAGGCAAGTATCTGTCCCCTCATGTCCTGAAGGTAGTGGCTGAATGAAATTAGACTGATATTTACAGCATTAAGCATCAGCTCTATAGACATGAACATGATAATGATATTCCTTCTGGAAAGGAATCCGAAGACTCCTATCGTGAAGACCACTGCACTGAGCAATATATACCAGTTTAATGGAACCATTGTTTAACTTTTAACCCTCTTTTTTGCAAGGACTATTGCACCAACTATTGCCACAAGGAGTATAAGTGATGCCACCTCAAATGGAAATAAGAAATCTGTGTACAATAATTTCCCTAAAACCTTTATATTCGATTCCTTCTTTATAAGATCCACTGTGTATTTGCCTTGCGGCCCGGCTACGAATGATCTGACCGACATAGTGATGACTACTAAAAGACCAACTGCAAAGGTAAAACCTGTTGGCCATGCACCAATAAATTTATTTATCCTTAATTCTTCCCTGATATTCATCAGCAGCACGACAAATAAAAACAATACGAGTATTCCACCTGCATATACGATGATCTGTATTGCAGCCATAAATTCAGCATTCAAGAACAGATATAAACTTGCAATATGGAAAAATAGCAGAAGCATCCAGAGAACACTATGAACAGGGTTCTTCCTTGTTATTACAAGCACTGAAAGTAAAACTATAGCAAATGCAAAATATGCAAAGAATAATTGAGAAATCATTACTTTCTCCCTCTAAATACAGCCTGACCTTCAGGGGTTCCGAAATCCTCAGACATAGGTCGCCAGAATTTCTTGAAATACTCCTCGCCTTTTTTGCCAGGCATATATTTATCCCAGTTCGATAAGAGCTTGTCTTTTTTCATATATATGTTTTCTTTCTTATAATCAGAGTATTCATAATTTTCTGTTAATACAATTGCACCATAAGGACATGCTTCAACACAGAAACCGCAGTAAATGCATCTCAGGATATCTATCTCGTATTTTTCGACCTTTCCCTGCGCCCTTGAAATATGAATGCATTGTGATGGGCAAATGGTAGCACAGAGTCCGCAGCCGACACATTTTGCTTTACCTTCTGGATTTTTTGCAAGGGCATGCTGTCCCCTGAAACCCGGCGCTATGTGCCGTCTTTCCTTGGGATATTGAATAGTAACTGCGTGTGAGAACATTTTTCTCAAAGTAAGGGCCATGCCCTGGAATATTTCTATAAAGGTGAATCTTTTTACAATTTCCCTTACAGTCACGCTATGCTCCCTTTAAAGTAGTAATGATAATTTTTACCAAACCCGTTACCAATATATTTGCCAGTGCAATCGGAATGAGTATCTTCCATCCAATTGCCATAAGCTGGTCATACCTGTACCTTGGTACCGTTGCCCTTATCCAGTAATAGAAGAATATGAATGCATAGACTTTCATGAGGAACCATACGATACCGGGAACTAATGTTATGAACGGCACAAATTTTGTAATATACCACGGCAATGTCCACCCGCCGAGGAAACATACTGTTGCCATTGATGCCATAATAAACATTGCTATATATTCACCAAGGAAGAAGAGTGCAAACCTGAATCCGCTGTACTCGGTAAAATATCCGGCAACAAGCTCGCTTTCTGCCTCAGGCATGTCAAACGGAGTCCTGTTCACCTCGGCTACCGCTGCGATCGTAAAGACCACAAAACCGACTATCTGAGGGATCGCGAACATGCCAAAGATGGATTCTTCCTGTGCGCGAACGATATCTGTAAGGTTCAGTGAACCTGCCATGATCATGACACCCACAAGGCTCAGCCCCAAGGCAATCTCGTAACTGATAACCTGAGCAGCTGACCTGAGACCTCCGATAAATGCGTATTTGGAGTTCGATGCCCATCCTGATATAAATATGCCATAGACACCGATACCTGCCATGGCAAAGACGAATAACAGTCCTATATTGATGTTTGCAATTACAAAATTAAGAGAGAAAGGTATATTTGCAATTACAAAATCATAAGAACTATAAGAGAAAGGTATAAATGAAAGGTTTATCATAGCCGAAGCCATAAAGATGAGAGGGGCAAGATAGAAGACGGGTTTATCCGCCTTGTCAGGTATGATATCTTCTTTAAAGAATAATTTCAGACCATCTGCGAACGGCTGTAAAAGTCCATGTGGCCCTACCCTCATGGGGCCAAGTCTCACCTGCATATGTCCGATGACTTTACGTTCAAAATATGTCGCATATGCGACATGAAGTAATCCGATGCCAAGAACGACTGCGATCTTGATTATGATAATTAATACATTAATCCCGAATTTGATTAAAGCATCGAGTTGTTCAGGTGTTATGATATTCGAGATATTCATAGCTATCTATCACACTCTCCAAGCACGATATCGATCGTACCGATGGCTGCGATAACGTCAGCAACCAGATGCCCGACACAGAGTCTCGGTAAACAGCCGGCATGGATAAACGATGGAGCCCTTAGCCTCATCCTGTAAGGTTTTCCGGAACCGTCGCTCACAAAATAAAAACCGAGTTCACCCTTCGGAACTTCTGTCGCAACATAGAGCTCTCCCTCAGGTGCCCTTGGCCCCCTTTTAACAAAAGTGAAGTGCTCAACAAGATGTGCTGTAGCTTTTGTGATTTCTTCTGGTAAAGGAGCTGCAGCTAATTCTTTAAGTTTGTCCTCGCTGAGGCCCTTACCACCAGGTACTATTTTTAATCCCTTGAATTTGCATACCGCTAAACAGTTAGCACATTGTAAGCAGATTGCCTGGTCTATCTTGTGTGGCTTTTTCTTTTCTCCTGTAATAGCTTTCGCAGGGCATGCCCTCATGCACATGCCACATCCTTTACAGACCTTTTCTTCAATATAATATGCATGTTGTTTTGTAGGATGTGTAACAGGAAACATTGCATCCTTCGGTTGAAGTGTAAATTTCGGGGCATCGGCCATAACAGGTCCTGGGGGCAACTTTTCGATACACTGTCTGATGATATTATTTGACTGCCTCATCTCCAGCATCCTGCAGCGGTATCTGTCATATGTATCGCCTTCTGTCCCGATAGGCACATCAAACTCGACCTTATCATATGCATCATAAGGGGCGTGTTTCCTAATGTCATAAGGAACTCCGGACCCCCTTAATGTTGGGCCTGTCATTCCCCAGCTTACTGCCTCCTCTGCTGAGATTACGCCAATGCCTTTTGTCCTCTTGAGCCATATCCTGTTCTGGTCGATCAGCGTCTCATATTCCAGAATCCTTGAAGGGAACTCATCCGTAAATTTCCAGAGGCTGTCGAGAAATTCCTGTGGGACATCGTTTCTTACGCCGCCTACCCTTGGATAGGTCACGGTGAGACGTGCACCGCAGATCATCTCATACAGGTCAAGAATCCATTCCCTTTCACGGAAGCAGTAGAGAAACACGGTCATTGCACCAATATCAAGGGCATGGGTTGCAAGCCAGAGCAGATGGTTCGCTATCCTCGACATCTCACCAACAATTGTTCTTATAAACTTTGCCCTTTCAGGAGCCTCTATTCCAAACAGTTTTTCGACTGCAATTACGTAGCCAATATTATTTGACATTGCTGAGACATAATCCATCCTGTCAGTCAGCGGCAGGGCCTGGAAATAACTCAAGCTTTCACCGAGTTTCTCAATACCCCTGTGAAGATAGCCTACATGAGGTGTTACCTTAACAATTGTTTCACCGTCTATATCAAGAACGAGTCTCAGAACACCGTGCGTAGCAGGGTGCTGCGGCCCCATGTTTACATTGAGCTCTCTTGTTTCAAATATCTTCTCTAACTGTTCCATCCTATCCTTCCCACTCAAACTCTTTTAATTCTTTTGACCTATTGAGCACTTCAATAAAACCAGGCCAATCATTTTCAGGTCCGGGTCCCTTTAAAGGGTAGTCCTTTCTTAAGGGATGGCCTTCCCAGTCTTCCGGCAGAAGGATTCTCCTGAGGTCAGGGTGGCCAGTGAATACAATACCGAACATATCAAAGCATTCCCTTTCATGCCAGTTTGCACCGGCCCATACCGGAACTACCGAATTGATCTTAGGGTTTGGTTCAGGAACCTGTGCCCTGATACGAATCTTATGACGATATTTTATGGAATAAAGGTTATAAACAACCTCGAATCTGACGTCTTTTTTACCGCTGTAATCAACAGCGGTGAGGTCCTGGAGGTGGTCTAAACTTAAAAGAGGGTCGTCATGGAGATATTTACAGATCGGAACTACCTGATCCTTCTTTACAATAACTGAAACCTGATCTCTGAACTCTGCAACATCAATTACCTGATCGGGAAATTTTTCCTTTATCTTTTCTGCTATCTCTTTTGCTTCCAGTCCCTTAGGGGGTAACGACAATCTTACTTCTATTACCGCCATGGACTCCACCTCGCGTGTTCTTTTCTTATCTTTTCCTGAAGCATCATCATGCCCTCGAGCAATGTTTCAGGTCTCGGTGGACAACCAGGAACATAGACATCAACGGGAAGGAATGTATCACATCCCTGTACTGTACTGTACGTCCTGAACACTCCACCTGTGCATGCACAACTTCCCATTGCAACCACATACCTCGGTTCAGGAATCTGGTCGTACACCCTTCTGACAACTGGGGCCATCTTCTTTGTAACTGTACCGGCAACGATCACACAATCTGCCTGCCTTGGTGAGCCCCTGAATATAATGCCGAACCTGTCAAAGTCATAGTGGGCTGCGCCTGCGGCCATCATTTCAATTGCGCAACATGCGAGTCCGAAGGTTGTAGGCCAGATTGAGGATAACCTTCCCCAATTAACAATTTTATCCAGAGAGGTGATGATCAAATTCGGGGGTAAAATCTTAGTCCCGTCATCTAACGTAACAAGCCCAGTTGCTGATGTGTCTATTAACATCTCTTACCTCTAACTATCTTATTAATCCTGATTAATCCCACTGAAATGCCTCTTTTTTCCAGGCATAAATATAACCGATTAAAAGTATCGCAATAAATATAACCATTTCTATAAAGGCGTAAATCCCGATTTTGTCGAATACCACAGCCCAGGGATAAATGAAAACGGCCTCAACGTCGAATACTACAAAAAGCATGGCTATGATATAAAATCTGATAGTAAACCTGGTGCGCGGTTCGCCTGTTGGAGTGATACCTGATTCATAAGGCATAAGTTTTTCATAATATGGCTTCTTTAATCTGAAGATTGTACCGATTAATAAAGCGCCCAAGCCAAAAGCCACGGCGATTATAATGAATATAAGAACCGGTAAATATTCTGATGGAATATACGTTCCAGGCATAAACGGTTATGTTATACTTAAAAGCGTTAATTCTTGTCAAGTAAAAAATTTAAGATGTAAAATGATTATTAAAATTTCAAATAGGTATTTAAAAAAAGTTAAAGTTTTTTAAAAAGGGGGATTTTAATGTTTAAAATATTAAAAAAGGAAGAACTGTCGGATTTAGTGACCTTATTCGAGATTGATGCAAAAGATATTGCGAGGAAGGCAAAGCCAGGCAATTTTTTTGTCCTTAGAATCAATGAACAAGGAGAGAGGATACCTTTAACTATTGCTGATTTTGATAGGGGAAAGGGAATCTTAACTACAGTCTTCCAGAAGGTTGGAAAGACAACCCATCTTTTGGGGTCATTAAATGCAGGTGATTTCATATCTGATATTATCGGCCCACTTGGTAAACATTCCCCTATAGAAAAATTTGGAAAGATCGTTTGTGTAGGCGGTGGTGTTGGGATAGCGCCTATCTATCCAATAGCAAGGGCATTAAAAGAGGCTGGCAATACGGTAATCTCGATTATTGGTGCAAGGACAAAGGACCTCATCTTCTGGGAAGAAAAAATGCGTAATGCAACAGATGAACTAATCGTTACAACAGATGACGGCTCTTATGGCAGAAAAGCAGTAGTAACAGTTCCTTTAGATGAACTCTTACGAGGGGATAAGGATATAGGATTAGTAATTGCTATTGGACCTGCCATCATGATGAAATTTGTCTGTATCACAACAGAGAAATATAATGTGAAAACAATAGTCAGTCTAAACTCAATCATGGTTGATGCAACAGGGATGTGTGGTGCTTGCAGGGTAGAAGTCGGAGGGGAAACAAAGTTTGCCTGTGTTGATGGTCCTGAATTTGATGGGCATAAGGTTAATTTCGATTTGCTCATGGCAAGACAGAGGATGTATCCTGAAGAAGAAAAGATAGCTTTGGAAAAGTATAAAGAAAAGATGGAGGTTAAGTAAATGGGGGCAGGGAAAAGCGAAGAGAAAAAAACAAAGGCCCGAGTAAAAATGAGGGAACAAGCCCCTCTGGAAAGGGCCGGGAATTTTATGGAAGTTCCTTATGGATATACCTCTGATGAAGCAGTTGAGGAGGCAAATAGATGTTTAACCTGCTTGAGACCTGCCTGCAGAAATGGATGCCCAGTGGAGGTAGATATACCTTCATTTATAAAATTAATTAAAGATGGAAAATTTATAGAAGCCGCCTGGAAGGTTAAGGAAAAGAATGCACTTCCTGCTGTCTGTGGAAGGGTATGTCCACAGGAGATTCAATGTGAGTCTTTATGTATCCTGGGTAAAAAGGGAGAGCCTGTTGCTGTAGGCAACATGGAAAGATTCGTTGCTGATTACGAGGCAGAAAAAGGCGAAATAAAGGTTCCCGAGAAACCAAAGCCTACTGGCAGGAAAATAGCCATAATAGGGTCCGGGCCTGGTGGATTAACCTGTGCAGCCGACTTAATAAAATCAGGGCATCAGGTAACCTTATTTGAGGCATTACACAAACCAGGTGGGGTTTTGATTTATGGTATCCCGGAATTTAGACTTCCCAAGGCAATAGTAGAGAGAGAGGTTGAATATATAAAGGAACTGGGAGTTGAACTCAGGCTAAATACAGTGATCGGGAAACTCTATACAGTTGATGAATTATTAAATGAGCAGGGATATGATGCCTGCTTTATTGTAACAGGTGCAGGATTGCCTATATTTGTAGGAATACCAGGAGAAAATTTAAATGGCATTTATTCTGCTAATGAATTTTTAACAAGGGCTAATCTAATGAAGGCATATCTCTTCCCTGAATATGATACACCTATAAAAAGAGGTAAAAAGGTAGCTGTATTCGGTGGCGGCAATGTCGCTATGGATTCAGCAAGGGTAGCCTTAAGACTAGGGGCAAAAAAGGTTTATCTTATATACAGGCGTTCTGAGGCTGAAATGCCGGCAAGAAAGGCAGAAGTTCACCATGCACATGAGGAGGGAATAGAATTCGTATTTTTGACAAATCCGACAAGATTTATTGATGATGGCAAGGGAAATGTCTGCGGTATTGAGTGTATTAAGATGGAACTGGGAGAACCTGACCAATCGGGCAGAAGAAAGCCGATTCCTATTAAAGGCAGCGAATTTCAGATTGAAATTGATGTAGCAATCCCGGCGCTCGGGACAAGGTCAAATCCACTTTTATCAAGCACCATGCCTGATTTAAAGTTAAACAAGAGGGGTTATATTGTAGCTGAAGAAGGGACTGGTATGACCTCAAAACCGGGTGTTTTTGCCGGAGGAGATATAGTTACAGGCTCTGCAACAGTTATTTTGGCTATGGGTGCAGGAAGAAAGGCAGCAAATGCGATTAATGAGTATTTAAAATGGAAATACTGGGATGTTAGTAATTTGCCGAAATCTTAACCCTGTAGCCCTAACTCTTTTTTGAGCCAGGCTTCCAGTTTTTTATTAATAGGATACATGCCAAAGTATTCCTTGCCTTTATTTTCTTCTATAGCCTCAGCTATGAGTTCATCAGGAATTTCGTCAATATTTGCGACTGTTTCAGCATAACCCATAGTAGTATGGCACATTAAAAAAAGGCCTGGTTTATCCCCTGACATCTTATCTATATAAAAAATATACCCCCTTATTATTTTTTCCTCCTGTTTGCCTTCTTCTGTTATCCTGTATCTCGGTTCCATGAGTTGTTTTGGTTCAATATCCCAGATGATATCTTTAAGAACCTCTTTATCTTTCTTAAGATCATTTAATAATGCAATGTCATCGAATATCATAATCGTGCAGCCTCCTTAGTTTTTATTTTGATCTTCTTTCATGATGTCATAAAGCCTTTCAACAGAGTTTATTGCCGTGGATTTAGAAGAGTCAGAATTTGAGCGGGTGTTTGATGTAATCTTTATTTGTGGAGTATTTAATCTTAGAATAGCAGGGATTGAAGAGTCCATGAAAAATGTTCTGAAAAAACTTTTCAGACTATGCAAAGAGGCCCTTCATGTTAATCTCTTATCATATTATATAGCGCAAAGAAACGTAGAGCTGTTTTATGTAAAGCCTGAAGAGATATTAAAATATATAATCTCGGAAATTTCTCCTTCGGTGGCGCTTATGCATCAAAAAGAGGATATTTTCATATCGATCTATCCTGTCTGAAGTCCTTTATAGGAGATATTTTTTGAATGAGAATCCTCCAAAATCCCTATAACCCGTCAAAATACGGAATGTGTCCCTTACCCTTTCCTATTGGGCTTTAAGACATTAAAATAAAAGATCTGATAATCGTGTTTATCCCTCCATCCTTGACTATCAGTAACATTTATGTTACCATTTATCAGGAATGGGGAAAATAAAAGTAGTTGAGTATTTGCAGGATGGAAGGTCTGTCTTTGAAAAGTGGTTTAACAGTCTGGATGCTCATACATCAGCAAAAGTTACCACAGCTTTATATCGATTGGAACAAGGCAATTTATCAAATGTGAGATCTATTGGTAAAGGTGTTTCGGAATATAAAATAGATTTTGGCCCAGGGTACAGGATTTATTTTGGTCAGGATGGCAATACTTTGATTATACTGCTGGGAGGAGGTTCCAAGAAAACTCAGGGCAAAGATATCATAAAGGCTCAATTACTTTGGGCGCAATACAAGATTGATAAGGAAAGAAAAAGGTAAGGAGGTAATATGCCTATTACAAGAGATTTTCGTAAAACAATTTTAAGACGTGCCGAGCATGATGCCAATTTCCGCAGACATATGCTGGCAGAAGCAGTCAACGAACTGCTTTCAGGAGACCTTGATGCAGGCAAGGCAATTCTGCGCGATTACATTAACGCCACCATTACGTTTCAGGAACTCGCCAGAAAACTGAAAAAATCGAGCAAAAGCATTCACCGCATGCTCGGGCCTCGCGGCAACCCAAGGGCTGAGAATATTCTGGAGATTATTAAGATACTTCAGGAACATGAAAAGGTAAAACTGCAGGTCAAAGCGAATAAACGGGCTGCTTAAAAGATACCTCCGATTATCTGCTCTCGTTCTTCCGAAACGTCCCGAAAAACGTTTTCTTTTTCAAAAAACGCTTTCTCACTCGCTGTTGCAAACGAGTCAAATTATGTCTTTAATAAAACTTTCACATAGAAAGAGGGATTTCGAGCGAGTTCAAAAATATCTCACTTTCTCACAGTAGTCCACGTTTTTACGGATAACATTAATTATCTTTATTTCTTTTGAAAATGATAAATTCCATGACTCTCCATCCCAGCGGAGCAGCAAATTGCAATAAACAAGCCTGACCCTTACATTCCCACGCTTACATTCCCACGGGCACTAGGACGCCATCTTTGTCGTGTCATCTTTAAGATGTTGAAGATGAACAGGAGGTACATCCTTTCTCAATAACAAAAAAATATCTTGAAAATTCCAGCGGGATGTTCAGACTTGCTTATGGTAAGGCAATGGGG
>JBGQLV010000005.1:0-76949 GCA_041500225.1 Thermodesulfovibrionia bacterium
GGGCTTTCTTCTCGGAACAATAACCTCGAAATCTATCTTTTTATCGGGGTATTCATAATCCAGAACCAGCTCGGCAAAATAAGATGCTCTTACTTTTTCCTCTGGCTTTTTGAAACTTGCAGTATAGTCCCGGCTGCAACGGTATGTAATCTTGGAATTATCTGAAGAAAAAGAAATAAAACCCTTCTCAACTGCTCTCTGAATGTTTCTCTGAAAGATTGATTCGTGATTTGATTTTTCAGACATGCAATAAGGTATCAGGATTTATCTGATTTTTTCAAGGAATTACTAACTTGAATTTGCATTTGAGATGACGGCACTGCTAATCTTAAATAGAATCTGTCCATAAACTAATCATAATGTCGGCCTGAACTTGTTTCAGGGGCTCGTGTGCATTGGGTTTGATATGAGTAATATAAGTAAAAAACAACAATAAAAAGGGAGAGCCATGTATATCCTGGAAAACATCACAATGAATGAATTTAAGAAATATCTTAACCGGACAAAGACGATTGTATTTCCATTTGGCACTGTAGAGGAGCATGGAAGGCATCTGCCACTCAATACCGATTCTTTTATCATTCAGGAAGCTCTTAAAATAGTGGCGAAGAGAAAGAAATTTTTCCTTGCACCTATTGTCTATTATGGTGTATGTACCACTACGAAGAACCATCCGGGGACTATAAGCATTACACCTGAGACACTCAGACGCCTTTCATTTGACCTTATTATGGAAGCTTATAAAAAAGGGTTACGTAACTTTCTGCTTATTTCAGGCCACGGCGGAAGTCTCCATATGTCAGCGCTCAAAGAGACTGCCGAAATACTAATAGAAAAATTGAAAGGAATAAAGATAGCTGTTTTTTCTCCCTATGACCTTTTATGGAAAGAACTGTCAGAAATTGCTGAAACACCAAATGATTCTCACGCAGGTGAACTGGAGACGTCGATGATGCTTTATTTATCTCCTGAGTTGGTAAAGGGTAGGGCGACTGAGGAGTATCCTAAAATTCCCAAACCGTTTAGTGTAAAGGATAAAGTGAAATACTGGCCTGGCGGTGTATGGGGAAATCCGAAAAAGGCATCAGCAGAAAAAGGGAAAAAGGCGATAAAGCTGATGACTGATAAAATAGCCGAAATTCTTGACAGGATAGAAAAGCTGAAATAAAGTGTAAAAAAAGGCATTAGACCTGTCAGCCGATGTTAGGTGTATCGTCGATTACTTCATCAAAGACGCATACTGGATAATTCCCGCTTGATGTGGAGTACGCTTGTAAATGTTGAATTTGAACGAGGTTGAGGATGTAGAATTATTCATTAAAATAAAGTGCAGTCTCTTTCAGGATCTTCAAAAGTCAATAGTCAAGCCTGACCCCGTCCGGTTTTCATAATTCAGCAAATTGCAATAGACAAGTCTGACCCCCTGTCAGCCGATGTTAGGTGTATCGTCGATTACTTCATCAAAGACGCACGGCAGTTGATTCCATGAGGGTGCGACCAACACCTACAAGGTGTGAAAAATGAGAAGGAACAAAAATTGAACATTTACACTTAAACTATTAATTTATGAATGTCCTTGATATCCTTGATGCCTACACTCACTGTAATTGTAAGACTATTTCAAGTCTTCAAGCCCGAACTCTGCTTGCTTTAGGTAAGGCTTATAGGCTATCCCTGGATAATTTACGATAACCTCTCTATAAATAGCCTTAGCCTTCGTTTTCAGTTTATTTTTAGCGCAAAAATCGGCGGCGCGAATTGCCATATTTGCAGATCCTTTAGCAAGAATTGTCACCATGCCTTTACATATATCCTTACAATCCCAGCCCAACCTGCCCCCCAATTTTATTTCACAGTCCTTGCATTCTTCATCAAGGGCTTGTGCCAGATTAAAGACGTTTCTGTATTTTTGAATAATTTTATCTGCATTTTGGGGATTTTCCAACTTAATAAGGTTAAGTTGCGATATGGTATTAACTTTTATGACATTCTGTTGATAAGCTTGATAATCTTTAAATTGTTTAATATCTTCCGATAAAAATATTGTGATAAATTTTGGTATTTCGCCATTGTGTTCACTTCCATAAACCTGGATTTCATGTTCAGCGTCACGCAACATTTCTTGAGCTTTTTCCTTACTATCATCAGCCTCCACAATTCTCGAAAACGCAATAAGAAATATCAAAACAACCCATCCCTTTTTCATTATCACCCTCCTTTCATTTTAGGAAAATCTTAAACCGTCTTATCCATTCGAAGCACTTGCCGCAGTGACAAGGGACGGTTAATTACTGTTGCTAACCCGATTAGGTTTTGCCCGTATAACGAGCAGCTCCAACCGCTCTTGAACATAGCCCATAACCCTTTGATTCGTATATTTCAAAAACTGCTTTTATCACTTCCAACGGAAGGTCAATTTCTGTCTTGATCTCTTTGCCGTTCAACGACCTTCCAGATTTACAGGAATCGACAATTGCTACCAGTTTCTCCATCTTTTCACTGTCTTCCGCTAAAACGCACAAGTACATAATATACGACGGATCAGGCAGGCAAATACCTTTATCATAGCTTTTAACAGTTGTGTGACAACCTTTAATGTATCCTTTTGATTCCAATGCTGCTAATGCTCTGCTGTATTTTTTATAAACAGTTTCGTCGAAATCCAGTTTTCTGGAGTCTGATATTTTAAGTTCGGAGTAAATCAGTTTAGATAATTCCGGCACGTCATCGTGAAGATAACTTATTGGATCGGAAAGCTTATCAATACTCTCTTTCATGGCCTCAACATCAATTTCGGACTGAAGCTGTACAAAAGAAGAAGCTACAGGGAAAGATACGCCAGCAATTCGTATTATAGAAAAAAACCAGTTCATTGGAAATTCACTCCTAAAAAGCTTACCATCATATAAAGTTAGTATATCACAGGAAATTTGTCCATATTGATTTTCGAGTGTATTTAACAGATCTCAGCTTGATATTTCTTGCGCGTATTTCAGGAAGAAACAAAGTATAGCCAGAAATCTCATAAGGCGTTTCTTTCTATGTGAAAGAAGTAATCGAAACATGATCTGACGTGTCCATAATATCAAATCTTATCAATTCAAATGAAGCAGGTTAAGCTAATCACATATCTGAAAGGCTGCAATCCGGAAGAATTTTGACCCCGCAATCTCTATTCTTATCAAAAGACTTATAAATTTCGTAAGTGGGGTTGTCATTGCAATAGGGTGTATTGCAGATTAGGTCGGAAAATATGTCTATGGGGGAAATAAGGGGACATTCTTTACTAATTAAACTTATCTTTTTTTCTCCGGGATGTGTTTATCAAGGTAGTACGCTCATATCTTTTGGGGATTGCGGCGCTCATTTCAACTGATAAAGTCCTCTGATAGAAATAAAGTTGACTTGCAGTCCCCCGTAGCGGCGCTGGTATGGAGTCCTGACATTGGGACTTAGTACAAAATTCCTTCCTTCAGGATACAAAGAGCGAAATATAGTAAGATTAGAAGGGTTGAAGTCATCAGGATTAATTTTACACTCAACGGCATCAATCCGCTGTCGGCTGCCTTTAATGACAAAATCTATTTCTCTCCCGGATTTATCTCTCCAGTAATGGAGACTTTGGTCGTCAATTACTGTACGCAGGGTGTCGAGCGCCAGATGTTCCCATAAAATACCGCGGTCATCTTCCCGAATGCTGTCCCAACCTCTGACAAAGGTGACAAAACCCGTATCAAAGCAATAGCATTTGGGTCTGCGCGTGATTTCTCTCCGCCCGCCCCCCTGGAATGGAGAGAGCAGGCGTACTGCATGGGCAATGCTCATGGCTTCCACATGTGCCTTAACTGTGTGCCTGCTCAAGTCACTTAATTGTGCCAGATGACTATAATCAAGAAGACCCCCGCTTTGCCGCAGCAGTAAGTGCAATAACTTCATAAACCCCGTCCGGTTGCGGATACCGAAAAGCTCCTGAATGTCTCTGGCATAAAAACTGTCCATCCATTCCGAAAAAAATGAAGCCTCTTTTTTTCCCGACATCAAAGGTTCAGGCAGCCCTCCGTGCAAAAGGCGGCGGTCCAGTTCTTTTATGCCGAATTCATCCATGCACTCGCTCCACAGCACAGGCGGTAAATAGATCATGTGTTTTCGTCCGGCAAGACTATCGCGAAATTTTCTGGTGGCCGCCAGAGTAGAAGAACCTGTTGCGAGCACTTTCAGATGAGGATAGGAATCAGCAGCAATTTTTAACACACGGCTTGGGTCATTAAGTCGGTGTATCTCGTCGAAAATAACGATGGTCCCTCTGTTCAGACTGTCATAGAAAGATTCAGGATCGGCCATTTGGCGGTTTACTGACGGCAGGTCGCAATTCAGGTACACGGTGTTATGAAGCATTCGCGCTATGGTAGTTTTGCCTACCCGCCTGACCCCGGACAACCATACAACCGGTCGCTTTTCCCATGCCGCCTGAATCTGTTGTATCCAGAAAGGACGCTTAACCATCGAAATCAAAATTACCATTTAGACGACTATTTGTCAAGTATATTTCCTTCTTCCTTCAAAAGCCTCTGCCCCTTTTCCGCCCTTTTGTCGTCATTAGATTCCCGTCTTGAAAGAGTTTGGGATAAGCGGGAATCCGGTTCCTTTTTACCCTCGCCCAAGAAAGTTTTTAAACTTCTCAAGCATACTCTACGATTTCGGGGTGTATGTGTTTTAACTCTATGACAGACCCCTAATTCGCCCTTTCTGATGTAATGTAACATCCAAGTCGTATAGTATGTTGCTTAAATTGGCAACGTCCCCTCCTCGTCCCGATAAACTTATGAAAATGAAGCTTTCTATGTGAAAGAAGTATGTGAAAGAAGTAATCGAAACATGATCTGACATGTCCGTAATATCAAATCTTATCAATTCAAATGAAGCAGGTTAAGCTAATCACATATCTGAAAGGCTGCAATCCGGAAGAATTTTGACCCTGCAATCTCTATTCTTATCAAAAGACTTATAAATTTCGTAAGTGGGGTTGTCTTTGCAATAGGGTGTATTGCAGATTAGGTCGGAAAATATGTCTATGGTATCATCTGGTTTTATCACAAAAATATGGTTGTGTATCCAAATCGTACATTCGCTGCCATTCTTTTTATACCACAGGTCAAGCATCGCCAGATTTTTTACAATTATACCTTCTTCTGCGCAAGGGTCTTTTGTTGCAGCAAATGAGGACGCTGCAAGGAGAACAAGAATAAGGAATATAGTTAGAGCACCGGAATATAACTTTCCATACATGTCTTAAATTTATCAACTTTTAGTACGGTTGTCAATCCCAATGTGGACATAGCAGCTGAACAGAGTTCGCTGTGAAAAATTTAGTCCAAATTTCATATTTTCACTATACTTGCTATAATGTAACCATGAAAGAGGCAATGTTTTATGAAAAACTCGATGAGAAGAAAGTCAGGTGCTTCCTTTGTGCACATCATTGCTTAATCAAGGAAGATAAAAGAGGGATCTGTCATGTACGTAAGAACATGGATGGCACTTTATACAGCCTCGTTTACGGTAAGGTTGTCTCCATGAATATTGACCCTATCGAGAAGAAGCCACTTTTTCACTTTCTTCCTGGTTCGACCTCATTTTCCATTGCAACTGTGGGATGCAATTTCCATTGCGAGCACTGCCAGAATTTTGAGATATCACAGTATCCAAAGGAACATGAAGACATCCCTGGTCAGTCTGTTACACCAGAGGCTATAGTAGAGGCAGCGGCAAAGAATGGTTGTAAAAGTATTTCATATACATATACCGAACCAACTATATTCTTTGAGTTTGCCTATGACTGTGCAAAGCTTGCACATGAAAAAGGCATAAAGAATGTCTTTGTGAGTAATGGATATACAAGCCCTGAGGCAACGAGGGTTATCGCGCCTTATCTCGATGGAAACAATATAGACCTCAAGGGAGGCGATGATTTTTATAAGAAAATATGCGGTGCAAAACTTGAACCTGTTAAAGATACGATAAGGCTTATGAAGGAACTCGGGGTCTGGGTTGAGGTAACGACATTAATAATCCCGGATTATAATGATTCTGAAGACGACTTGAGGAATATAGCAGAGTTTATCAAATCAGTTGATTCTTCAATACCATGGCATGTAACACAGTTTTATCCTACCTATAAACTAATTGATAAACCGAGAACGCCTGTAAAGACACTACGCAGGGCAAGAGAAATCGGGTTTGAAACAGGTCTTAAATATGTTTATGAGGGCAATATACCGGGAGAAGGTGGAGAAAATACCTATTGTCCGGATTGCAAAGAACTTCTAATCAAGCGCTTTGGTTTCAGCATTATTGAAAATAAGATTAAAGATGGAAGATGCTCAAAATGCGGGATAGAGATTAAAGGGGTATGGAAATAATCACAGCCTACGCATCATTATAACCGCATCCTCAATCGGATAAGCATAATAATCCTTTCTGATACCCATGACCTTGAAACCAAGGTGTTCATAAAACTTTTTTGCCTCAAGGTTTGAGACTCTTACCTCAAGATATAGATACCTGCACTCAATCTCTTTCAATTCATTCAGAGCATTTTCAAGAAGTTTTGTTGCAATACCCTGCCTTCTAAAGTCAGGATGAACTGCAAGGTTCAGTATATGGCCTTCATCAATTATGTAGTTTACGCATATATAACCGATGATATTATTTCCGAGTACAGCGACCTTTGTCAGTGAATATAGCTTGTTAATTTCGTTTAAAAAAGCATTTTTAGACCAGGGTGTGGTAAATGACATGTGCTCGATCTGCAAAACATCAGGAAGATCAGACACCTGCATTTCTCGTATTAATATGTCAGGCATCTCTTTTAAGCTCGGCCTCTGATCTCCTTATATAAAATGGAACCAGGCTCACAGGTTCGGAAAATTCTCCTTTTATAGCCTTTTTTATTCCGATTGAGGCAACATTTGCAGGTGATGGTACTATTTTCTCAGGCGATGCAAAGATCGCCTTATTACCCATTACCTCGATTATTTTATCTCTGTAAAGAATTGCCCCTTCACCTGTGAAAACAACCTTTTTATCTGAAGATAGCTTAATATCTTCTAAAACCCTGTTTACCTTTATTGATACCTCATCTATTAACCTTATAAACCCTCCATCCTCCCATTTAAACAATGCTGAATAAACTTCTTTCTTCCTTGCATCGAGCATGGTACAAACGGGATGTCTGCAGAAAGGGAAATTCCATGCGAGAGCCTCAAGGGTTGGAACAGAGACTATGGGTTTTCCTGTTGCATAGGAAAAGCCTTTCACAGTGCTCAAACCTATTCTCAGCCCTGTGAAAGAGCCCGGGCCGATAGCTATTGCAAAGACGTCAATATCAGATACCTTAAGTTCTGCCTGCTTTAAGACGTGGGCTATCTCTGTCATCAGCCTCTCTGAATGTGTTGATTTTACATTAAGCCTCACCTCAGCAATCAGGCCCGATAAATCGTCCATAATAGCTATGCCTCCAAGCATTGTCGATGTCTCTATTGCAAGGATTTTCATCTTTAAAAGCCTTTTAAAAACTTAATATACCACTAAACTTTGGATATTTTCACAGAAAAGATAATTGATGCAATAATGCAAATTATGGCTGAAATACTAACTGCTCTGGCAGTCCCAAAAGAATCAGCTAAGACGCCTAAGAGCGAATTGCCAAGAGGGGCAGTACCCAAAAACACAAGCGCATATACACTCATTGCCCTTCCTCTCAGGTTATCAGGTACAGAAAGCTGTATAAAAGTGTTTGCGGTTGCAAGGAAACTCACTATCCCCCATCCGATAAATATAAGGATAACTATGGAAAGATAGAAAATTTTTGATAGTGAAAAAGCAAGAAGTGAAAACGAAAAGCAGAGGGCTGATATAGACATAAACCTGTTTTTCTCTTTTATATCACCCTTGAATGCAAGAGATAAGGCTGCTGTTAATGCACCAGTCCCCGCAGCGCTGACAAGGAATCCAAGTCCTTTAGGGCCTGTTCTAAAAACCTCTACTGCAAACACTGGAAGAAAGGTTATATAAGGAATGCCTATGAGACTGAATACAGCAATTAGAAGTATAATCCTGTATATCTCGGGTTTACTTTTCATAAACTGTATCCCTTCTGTGAAATCTCTTATAAAACCGTTGGAGCTTTCCTTTATCTCACCCCTTATATTTATCTTTGAAAGGGCGATGATAACCGCAACAAAGCTTACCGCGTTCAGATAAAAACATGAAGGGAGTCCTATATAAGCAATTGTCATTCCTGCTATAACAGGTCCTATCATGCGGGCGCCATTAAATGCCGCAGAATTTAGTGCTATAGCATTCGTAAGGTTACTTTTACCTACCATCTCGACCAGGAATGCCTGCCTTGCAGGTATATCAAAGGCGTTGACTGAGCCAAGAAGTGTTGCCATGAGGGCAACATGCCACACAGCAATTAAATTAAAATCTGTGAGTATGCCGAGAACAAGGGCTGGAATGATTGACAACGCCTGGGTCATCAAAAGGAGGTTTCTCTTCCTGAATCTATCTGCTACTATGCCGCCTGCGAGGGTAAATAAAAGTATCGGCAGCGACCCGGCGGCTGCAACCAGACCGAGATAAAAAGGTGACTTTGTAAGGCTGTATACAAGCCAGCCCTGTGCAACAGACTGCATCCAGGTGCCGGACAAAGAAATAAGCTGGCCGAACCAGAAGAGCCTGAAGTCCCTGTAATGCAAAGCTGAAAACCTTTTCATATTTTCCATTTATTTATATTTATTTTAACGGAATATGAATTTTAATTTTTGCGAATAAGCTGTTGATAGTCGGGATTGGATTCTAAGAAACCTGTTTAAATGACAATATGGCTAACTAGTGTCTGTCCATAAACTGTCATTTCCATAAAAAGTCGTCATTCTCGCGAAAGCGGGAATCCAGTGTTTTCAATACCTTCTGGATCCCCCGGTCAAGCCGGAGGATGACAAATACTGACTTTATAAACAGACACTAACTGTTCTCTTTTAGCTTCGAAAAATCAGCGATGACTGATACAGTTCTCCATATCTCATTTAATAATGCGAGTCTGTTTTGCTTTATCTCTTCTTGTTTGTCCATTACAAGGACATGATCAAAGAAATGATTAATCGGACCTGTTAGAGAAGAAATAAGATTAATTGCATCATAATACTTCCTATCCTTAAGAAGCCCTCTGAGATCAGACCTGACAGAGTCGAGTTTTTCTTTTAGTTCCTTCTCCGGCTCTTCTATTAAGAGTTCTGCTTTAAATTCAGGAAGCGATGTTTTTGGGATTATATTATTCACACGTTTTATGGCAAGTAGAAAATCGCTGTACTCTCTGTCCTCTTTAAATTTCTGAACAGCATCAAGCCGTTCCTTAATATCTGCTAATTGTACATCGAGTGATAAGGAAAGGATTGACTGTATAAGGTCAGGACTATACCCCTGATCTGAAAATACTGTTTCTAACCTGTTTTCAAAAAATTGCATAATGCTTTTCCTTGCTTCCTTAAAATCCTTTAAGCCCGGCAGGTTTTCTAATGACTTGTCAATAAGTTCTTTTAGTGTAAGGCTGTAGCCCCTGTTTAATATTATCGCTATGATTCCGAGTGCATGTCTCCTCAGGGCAAAAGGGTCTTCAGAGCCTGTAGGTATGAGCCCTATAGAAAAAAAGGCAGCTATGTTATCAATCTTATCGGCTATACTGAGAAGCGCTCCGATATCTGTCTGTGGAAGCCTTCCGCCTGAGTGTGCTGGAAGGTATTGCTCTTTCAGAGCTTCTGCAACCTTAGTGTCTTCTCCATCGTTTACAGCATAATATTTGCCCATGATTCCCTGAAGTTCAGGAAACTCCCTGACGACGCCTGTTGTCAGGTCTGTTTTTACAAGCCTTGCAGCGCGATTGAGCCTGTCGTTTTCTGCCGGCAGAAGCCTGTCAGCAAGAAATTCTGAAATAGATACTATCCTCTCTGTCTTTTCAAAGAGGCTGCCAAGCTTCTCCTGAAATGTGACCTTCCTGAGCTCTTTTATTCTTTCGGATAACGGTTTTTTACTATCCTCTTCAAAATAAAATCGTGCATCTTCAAATCTTGCCTTGATAACGCGCTCTGCACCAATTTTTACTGTCTCTGAATTATCTTCACTTGTATTGCTTATAACAACAAAGTGATTTGTAAGCCTGCCTTCTTCATTTTCTACTGCAAAATACTTCTGATGCCCTTTCATCACAGTTATGAGCAGTTCCTTCGGAAGTTTAAGGTATTCCTCAGAAAAGGTACCGAGAACAGGCACAGGGTATTCCACAAGGTTTACAACTGTTTCGAGCAGTTCCTCATCTTCAACAGGTCTTCCGCCGACAGGTGTTAAGAGTTTTTCCATCTTTTCAGTTATAATCTTTTTTCTTTCTTCATGGTCAACTATTACATAGTTATTTCCAAGCAACCTTTTATAGCCTGAGATATCCTTTATCTGAAAGGCAGCAGGTGACAGGAATCTGTGTCCTCTGGTGATGTCGCTGCTTTTTATACCTTCTATCTCGAAGTTGATAATTTCTTTATCAAACAAAGCCATCAGCCAGCGGATAGGTCTCACAAATCTTATGTTGTTGTTGCCCCATCTCATTGATTTTGGGAAGTGCATTGAAAGCACAATTCTTTTAAGTATTTCCGGCAGCAATTGACTGACATGTACGCCTTTTTCCTCTATCACTGCAACAACATATTCTCTTTTATCTTTGTTTTTTATGATAAGGCTTTCCACGTTTACACCCTGTGAATTAGCAAATCCGATTGCTGCTTTTGTGGGGCCACCTTTTTCATCAAATGCAACCTTCTTAGAAGGGCCAAATACCTCCTTATATCTGTCTTCCTGCATCAGGGGTATCCCATCTATAATCACTGCAAGTCTTCGCGGGGTCCCGTATGTTTTTATACCAGAGAATTTTATATGATTTTCTTTTAAGATTATCCCGCTGTTTTCTTTTAATTGCTGTATAGCAGAAGACAGAAATCTCGCCGGTAAATCTTCTGTCCCTATTTCTAACAAAAGCGATAAACTGTTCACCGCGTACTCCTTAATAGTGGAAATCCTATTTCTTCTCTCTGCTTGTAATATGCCTCTGCACAGAGCTTTGCAAGATTTCTTACACGCGCGATGTATCCTGTCCTTTCCGTGACAGAAAGAGCGCCTCTCGCATCGAGTAGATTAAATGTATGTGAGCATTTCAGGCAGAACTCATAAGATGGCAGTATAAGACCAAACTTATTTAATCTGATCGACTCTTTTTCAAAAGCATCAAACTGTTTCGATAAAAGTTCTATGTCAGCAAGATCAAAATTATATTTTGAGAATTCAACTTCATCGTGATGATGTATTTCCCCGTATCTTATACCTTTGCACCAGATCAGGTTAAATACATTATCTACTTCTTGTAAATACATTGCGATCCTTTCAAGCCCGTATGTCAATTCAAGCGAGACAGGTTTAAGGTCAATGCCTCCAACCTGCTGGAAATATGTGAACTGTGTGATTTCCATCCCGTCAAGCCAGACCTCCCAGCCGAGACCCCATGCGCCAAGGGTAGGTGATTCCCAGTCATCCTCTACAAATCTGATATCGTGTTTGAAAGGGTCTATACCTAAGTAAGAAAGGCTTTCGAGGTAGACCTCCTGACTGTCGGGTGGAGATGGTTTCAGGATTACCTGATACTGATAGTAGTGCTGAAGCCTGTTTGGATTTTCTCCATACCTTCCATCAGTTGGCCTTCTTGATGGCTCGACATAGGCTGTTCTCCATGGCTCTGGTCCCAGGACCCTGAAGAATGTAGCAGGGTGAAAAGTGCCGGCGCCCACCTCCATATCGTATGGTTGAAGAAGGACGCAGCCCTTTTCTGACCAGAACTGATGAAGCTTTAAAATCAAATCCTGAAAATACATGATGAATTCCGTTCCTTAGTTTACACGATTTATAAATTTTTTGACTTATCCGGTTCTTGATGGGCTCAAGAAATTAATAAACCCCGGAATACAGCAAATGAGGAGCAAAAAAATCTGCTGCCTTTTTAGGAACACAAGGCGATATTCGGGACACTCAATGGGATATATTCCTTGCAATGTATGGAGCGATTATCTCTCAACTAATTCTCGGGCGAACACACGACAAGGCACTGGAGAGAATGTCAACGAGAAAAGAACAGGCTTAATAAAGTTTATTCTTAACCCTCGATTTACCTGCAACTCCTCCTTCCTGAAACAAAGAAGGCTACTCACTTCTTTAATTCTCTCTGTTAGTCTTTGAAATCTTCATTTTCGTAGTAGTACCTATGCCTTAACCAGTAATGGTATTTCATTTCGGAAAAGTAATAATTTCTGGCACTTATAAAGTAATTAAAACATTTTGAACCTTTTTGTACTAAATTACGACTTATAATATAATACGAGATAAAGATATGTAAGGCATTGGTATTCAGGTATAAAAATTCTCGTTGAAAAGGAAGACTTGTATAAATCTACAAGAAAATTGAAGGAGGCATGAAATGAAAAAATTATTTTTTGTCTTATTAACACTCGAAATTTTAGCAAGCTCGGTTTATGCAGAGATACTTAACGTTCCCCAAAAAGCTTATACTCTTACTCATATTGAAGTAAGTTACCCATTTGATGGAGAAATATGCGCTATTTATAAGGGATGCTCCATCATATGGAATACAAATCTTATAAAAAACTATAATATTGTTTGGTTAGAGATTGTATGGCCTGATGGGACTCCAACAGCAGGAGCTTATCCTGTTACTAATAATGGTCAATACGACTGGTTCCCTGGCGCATCTTTTTGGGATGAGAGTGTGCGCTGCAAAGAATATCGTGTAAAAGTTTACACAAATGATAACAAATTTAAAGGAATGAGCGGACGTTTTAAAGTTGGACAGACCTTTGGTCATTGTCCATAGAAGTATTTATAGGACATACGATTGTAGGAAATTTTACAAGAATCTCGTCTCTTTTTTTATACAATATTTTAACCAATAATCCTCACTACTCAAATATCCTTCAGATTGTGGATAAGTAGGTGTAAAAAGTAAAATGGGTCCTCGACGATGAGCAAAGACTTCTTTCGCTCACTTTCTTCCTGCTATAATCCTCACTTTGCAATCTGCTATAATGATGAGATTAGAAATTTAAATCGAGAGAAAGTATGATCGTTAAAAATAGAGAAACGCGTCAGTCCGAAATAGACTCTTTAACTTCCCTATTATCCCTGAACTTATCCGAACAAAAAAAATTCATGATACAGAGGGAATTAAATTATCTCAAATTGGGGGATCGTGGGGAGAATGATTCAGCTTACTTCCTGGACTTCAATTATGGATCTTCAAAAAATTTGGCTGTTATCCATGATTTGAGATTAGAGTTTGATGGTAAAGTTGCTCAGATAGATCATTTGCTCATTAACAGGTGTTGTGACTTTTTCGTGCTCGAGACTAAGAATTTTTCATACGGACTTAAGATTACAGATGAAGGAGAATTTCTTGTTTTGGATAAAAATAACAAGTATCATGCAATCGAATCGCCAATCGAGCAGAACAAGAGGCATATATTCTTACTTGAAAAAATCATTGACAGCATTAATATTTTGCCTACAAGGGTAGGCTTTCTTCAGCTTACTCCTAGATTTTGGAGTTATATCCTTGTTTCCCCAAAATCCAGAATTATACGTCCCTCGAAAAATCGTTTTGACACAAGCATGGTCATTAAAGGTGATTCATTCACTGTAGCACTCGACAAGAATATTGATAGTCGATCGGTACTCTCTGTAGTGGCGAGTATTAGCAGCTTGATATCCAGTGATACCTTGATGGAAGTGGCACAGAAAATAGCTAAACTACATAAGCCGGCGTCAGCGGACTATAAAAAGAAATTTAGTATTAGTGAGTCGGGAACGGAAAAGGCTGATTATAAAATGAGGCGGGATGATTCCAGTTCCTTTGGAGAAATATCGAAAAAATATTACTGTGGAAAATGCGATAAGCCGATATCCCAGAAAGTAGCGTCCTTTTGTTGGCAGAATAAGAACAGATTTGGTGGCAAAGCGTACTGTTTTGATTGTCAAAAATTAATTACTCTCCCTACAAAATAACTTCCTCCTACCTGCATATGTGCTATAAAAGAACTATGGTAAAGGCAGGAGAGCTTAGTACTTCCTGGGCCTACTGAGCCCTGACTACAGTCTGTTCCCTGCCTCCTTAAACCATGATAAGTTGATTGGGTGTTTGAGCCCTTGTTACGCAGGAGGATTGGTTTGGAGGCATACCCTGCCTGATCCTGAAACAGCAGCAGGAGGTAATTTATGGGTAAGCTTTATGTAGGGATAGACATTTCAAAGGACATGAAGACAGGATTAAGGGGACGTTCTTGATTAATTCAACTTGTTCTCATTTATATTTTATCAAGTAAGTTCAAGAAATAAAGAATGTCCCCAAAGTTGTCCCCGGATGAGAGAAGATCGATAGGCTTAGACGGCGTTTTAATAGAGGACGCCGAACGCGCTGCATCTTTGCAAGCAAAATTCTTCGAAATCGTGGCTTAGAATGAACCAGAATCGTAGCCCTCTGTATGCGCCGGAAAAAACGCATAACTATGCACCTGACGAAAAAATTATTTATCCCCTATTTTGAGTGTCAGCATAAAAAACCTATTGACAAAACATTACAAGGTAATTATATTGTAAATATGGCAAACATATCATTTGAATGGGACGAGGGAAAGAGAGCTCTAAACAAAAAGAAACACGGTGTTTGTCATTGTTATCGAAAGAATGATGAAGTAATAAGAATTATATCCGTTCGTAAAGCAACCCGTTCAGAACAGAAACAATATTGGGAAAGGTGGTGAAAAATGAGAAAAGAATACGATTTTTCTAAAGCAAAAAAAAATCCTTACGCTAGTCGTCTTAAACGACAGGTTACAATCCGACTTGATGAGGAAACAATTAAGTATTTCAAAAAACTTTCGGAAGAAGCAGAAATACCATATCAAACCCTGATTAATCTCTATTTGCGTGATTGTGCAGCTTCAAGTCGCAGGCTTTCTTTACAATGGAAAGTGGCTTAATAAAAAATGCCTAACATGGCGCTGCACCAGATCGCGGCTTGACAGCCGCTCCCTGTGAGCTTGTAGGGGATAATCAAAAGTGACCTTAAAAGGATAATGGACAAAAATTATCATATGATTAACAGAAGGGAGTTTATGATAGCGGCCGCAGGAGGTATTCTTTCTGCTGCGGTTGGAGGAGATGGGGGGAGAACGGTTATGGCAAAACAATTAAATGTGAATCCGAAGGGTATAAAAACTAAGGTCTCACTTGTTAAGACCTCAGACAGGGAAACAGGCGTTAAGAAAGTTATCGAGCTTCTTGGCATAAACCCTGTAAAAGGGAAGGATGTGCTGCTAAAGCCAAACTTTAATACAGCAGACCCATTCCCCGGTTCTACCCACAATGACACCCTTACTGATTTGATATTACACCTGAAAAATATGGGGGCTAAAAGTATTACCATTGGCGAAAGAAGCGGTCCTCCTGATACTCATAGTGTTCTAAAAGAAAAAGGTATATATGACCTTAGTAAGAAGCTCGGCGTAGGACTGATAAACTTTGAAGAATTACCGCCGGATGGTTGGATAAGGATAAGACCTGAAAAGAGCCACTGGAGAGATGGCTTTGACGTAGCCAAACCTGTCCTTGATTCAAAATGTATTATTACAACTTGCTGCCTGAAGACCCATGGTTATGGAGGGGTATTTACAATGTCTCTCAAGCTGTCTGTGGGGATTACCCATAAGAAAAATATGAGAGAGCTCCATACGTCGTTCTTCAGTATGAGGAAGATGACAGCTGAGATAAATCAGGCATATACCCCATCATTGATACTTCTTGATGGTATAGAGGCATTTGTGGATGGAGGTCCAGCGAAAGGGACTAAGAAGAAAGGCAATGTAATGATTGCCGGGACTGACAGGATTGCAATAGATGCAGTTGGACTGGCTGTCTTGAAGGAACTCGGCAGCAACAAAGACATCATGGGGAGGAAGATCTTTGAGCAGGAACAGATAGCGAGAGCAGTTGAGTTAGGGCTCGGCATAACCAATCCTGCAGAGATAGAGATAATAACTGATGATGGAGAGAGCAAAAAATATGCGGAGAAGTTAACAGGGATACTGTTAAATGGGTAATAACAATAGTTGTAATTTAATGCAAGCGGTAGGTTAACCCCCCAAATGTATTTGCATTAAAAGACGCCAGGCACATATGCCTGACGTAAATTGCATTTTTCGGGTTAACCATTTAACAGCTTTATGATTTTTGTGGTATAATTTTCAGGCGTGAATAAAAAAATTCTTATGAGAGGCAATGAGGTGATAGCTGAGGCTGCAATTCAGGCAGGTTGTCGCTTCTATGCAGGATACCCGATAACTCCCCAGAATGAGATACCTGAGTATATGTCGTGGAGGATGCCTGAGGTTGACGGCGTTTTTATCCAGGCTGAAAGCGAACTCGCTGCAATAAATATGGTCTATGGGGCTTCTGCTGCCGGTGTGAGGGCCATGACCTCATCAAGCAGTCCTGGAATAAGTCTAAAACAAGAGACGATATCATACCTTGCAGGAGCAGAACTCCCTGCTTTGATAGTCAATATACAGAGGGGCGGCCCTGGACTCGGTAATATCTCGGGTAGTCAGGCAGATTATTTTCAGGCAGTTAAGGGCGGGGGACACGGGGACTATAAACTACTTGTATATGCCCCTTATAACCTTCAGGAGATGTGGGATCTTACGGTGCTCGCATTTGATAAGGCAGACGAATATAGAAATCCTGTAATGATACTCGGAGATGGTGTTATTGGCCAGATGATGGAACCTTTTTATCCAAAACCATATATGAGGCCGGAGCTTCCTGAGAAAGATTGGGTACTCGATGGATGTAAAGGCAGGGAACCACGGGTAATAAAATCCCTTTATATGGGAGAGGGTGAACTCGAAATGAGAAACAATATACTCCAGAAAAAATATAGAATGATGAAGGATAAAGAGGTGAGCTTTGAGAGCTATTATACTGAGGATTCTGAGATTATAATTGTTGCATTCGGAATTGCTGCAAGGATTGCACTTTCTTCTGTAAGGAAACTCAGGCGCGAAGGATTTAAAATAGGCCTGTTCAGGCCGATTACACTCTTTCCATTTCCTGAAAAAGAACTCTTTATGCTTTCCAGGGAAAGCAGGCGGTTTATTACAATAGAGATGAATGCCGGCCAGATGGTGGAGGATGTAAGGCTCTCCGTTAATGGTATATCAGAGGTGCTTTTTTATGGAAGACCTGGCGGTACTATCATAACTCCTGAAGAGGTTCAGGAAAAGATACTGCAGTTATTTAATCACCAGCCTTATTTAGCATAAACAAATCTTACCTTTTAAGATATATAAGGTTCTGTGAGGAGAGAATTTATTCTTATAATGCTACTGGAACTTGTCAAGAGACTAAAAAGCAAATTCTTATTGATAAATTTTAATTGATTTAATCCTGTTGTTCTTTATCTTTGTTCTCTGAATCTGTTATTTCAGTATCCTGTTTGGGACTGCCGTCTTTATTAAAACGTCGTTGTCTTTTTTCTTCCTGTTTTTTCTGTCGTGAAAGTTCTTTTCTTCTCTTGTCACTTTTAAATGCTCTAGCATGTTTTGGCAATGTAACCTCCTTGGTTTTATAAATATAATTATATCATGGAGGAAAGGAAGAAAGCTAAATCCCTTGCCATAAATCCTAACGGGGTTTACTTTTTATTGTTAAATATGTTAAATTATTACTGAAGTTTCAGAAGTTTTTGTATCTGACAAGGCCACAAGGACTTTTAGCTTTGTGGCTTTTTTTATTAGTGATAAGGTTATTCTGAGACTTTAGTTTTTAAGTAAGGAGGTAAAAAGATGGCTACAGGCACAATTAAATGGTTCAATGAAGCCAAAGGTTTTGGATTTATCACAAGTGAAGATGGCGGAGATGTTTTTGTTCACTATTCGTCTATTTCCGGCAATGGATTCAAATCTCTTGCCGAAGGTGATAAAGTCAGCTTTGATATTGAAAAGGGCCCAAAAGGTCCCAAGGCAATCAATGTAACTAAACTTTAATTAACTGCAAAAGTCCCCCTCTTAGCAGGGGGGCTTTTATATTTAAAAGGTAAAATGGCACACAAACAAAATTATGTGGAAAGAATGGAACTTAGCAAACAACGCAGACTCGAAGCTGGGTTGGTTTCCGATCGCTTTCCTGAAGTTTCAGGCATGGTGATTCATATGACATACTATTATAAAGGGGTTAATCCGGTTCAAATGGTGCGCGTTATTAATGTATTCCCCACTGGTTATGCTTATTTTAATATGGACTGCCTGATAAAAGGCTGTGTTAACGGCGGTTATGATTTTACTTCTGTGATTACTAATATGATTAAAAGCCGTAAGAAGATGGGAAAGGGAAAACTTGTTTGCAACGGAAAAAATGATGACCTTACCTCTAACCATGCAAGTATTGCATACGAAATCAGTATTCAATATAACAAACAGTCTAAATAGTTCTAACTGATCTTATCAAACTCCTTTCTAAAGTAACCTGCTGTAAGTTTATCATACACACAGAATTCAATCACTTCAAGACTGTTCTTCGGATCTTTCTTTATAAAATTCAGAGCCTCCTTGACCAGTATTGCTGCACATCTGTCCTTTGGGAATCCAAAAATACCAGAGCTTATAGCAGGTATGGAGATACTCTTTAATCCCTTTTCTGATGCAAGTAACAGGCTGCTCAGAACAGCATTTTTTAGTTTATTATCTTCATCTCCTTCTCCCATTCTTGGACCGACTGCATGGATGACGAATTTTGCGGGAAGCTTACCTGCGCCTGTAATAGCTGCTGTGCCAACTGGTGTAAAACCTATTTTATTGCTCTCTTCTTGTATAACCTGTCCGCCCTTTCTTACAATTGCACCTGCAACTCCACCACCGTGCTGAAGGTATGAATTGGCTGCATTTACGATTGTATCCACATCTCTGTCTGTGATATCTCCCTGAACGAGGCGTATGGTTTTTCCATTAATGTTTTTTTTAGAGATAACCTTCATAAAAGTACCCCCTTTGCTAAATTTCCCTTTGCAAAAGCTTTATATGATAAAATATATCATAAAAGTAGTTTGGAGGGTATAAATACCAGCGCTTTACGGAAATCTAACAGGGCTCAAGGCAAGTTATATTAACTCTATCGAGAGGATTTACAGGAGAAAGGTGCATAATGAAGTAGTTAGCCCTGAACTTGCAAGATACCTAACAGAACTCTCTTCTGAAATAGGCCGTCAGATTGGCATACTTATCAACAGGAATGGCGTTATTACACATGTAATAGTTGGTGATGCAAAAGGGATATTTATTCCTGAACTTGAAGATTATCCTTTAGGCCGGAAAGCCCTGAGAGGACTCAGGCTGGTACACACTCACCTGAATGAAGAATCCCTTAACCAGGATGACCTTACAGATCTTGCACTCCTCAGACTTGACCTGATTGCAGCAATAGGGGTAAGGAATGGACTTCCAGGCAATGTCTTTGTGGCCTATTTGATGCCATCCGGCACAAAGCCTTTTGAGATTATCAATTCTCAGAACTTCTATAGTTTTGAGCTTGATTTCCGGCCTTTTATAGAGTCTCTCGAAGCTGAGATGGAAAGGCACAGGGTTTTTAGTCCTGGTGATAAAAGAGAAAGGGCAATATTAGTGAGTGTTTCGACAAGACCAAGATATGAACAGGAAGATTCTATTGAAGAGCTAAAAGAGCTTGCCGGTTCGAGTGATGTTCTTGTCATAGATACTATTATTCAGAGGCCAAAGGATATAAATCCGAGGTATCTAATGGGCGAGGGGAAAATTAAAGAATTGATTATCAATGCTCTTAATAAAGGGGCTACACTCCTGATATTTGACCAGGAGCTAAGCCCTTCTCAGGTAAAGGCAATCGGAGAACTCGCAGAACTTAAAGTAATTGACCGTTCTCAACTTATACTCGATATTTTTGCAAAGCGTGCTCACAGCAGAGATGGAAAGGTTCAGGTTGAACTCGCACAGTTAAAATACAGGCTGCCGAGATTAACAGGCAAGGGCACAGCAATGTCCCGTCTCATGGGAGGCATTGGCGGCAGAGGACCTGGTGAAATGAAACTTGAGATAGATAGAAGGCGTGTTAGAGAAAGGATTACCCTCCTTGAAAAAGAACTTAAATCTCTGAGTGAAGCAAGGAAACAGAGGAAACAGAAGAGGGTTGAAAAGGGAATATCTATAGTCTCGATTATCGGATATACAAATGCCGGCAAGTCAACACTCCTGAATTCTCTCACCAAAAGTTCTGTGGCTGTTGAGGAAAGGATGTTCGCAACACTCGACACTGCAAGCAGACGACTGCGGTTCCCACGAGAAAGAGAAGTTATTATTACTGATACCGTTGGTTTTATAAGAGACCTTCCTAAGGATCTTATGACAGCGTTCAGGGCAACACTTGAGGAACTCGAGGATGCAGATTTATTACTGCACCTTGTTGATGCAGCGAACCCGCGTTTTGAGCAGCATATAGAGTCTGTTGAGAATATACTCAGGGAACTTCATCTATCCGAAAAACCCCGTCTCCTTGTCTTTAATAAAACAGACAGATTGGATAAAGAAGATGTACAGAACCTTAAACTGCGCTATAATGCAGTCGCAATCTCTGCACTTGATTCATCAACATTCAGGCCACTTCTTCAGGCAATAGTAGAGCATATCTGGGATAGGAAATTAGTAGAGGTAAAGGTCAATTAAGACGAATTTCATTTTTATTACCTTAATGCTGTATAAAGAGCGAGGCAGATATGCTGAAAAACCCCTGCAAAGCGACAAGATTTTATTATGATTCACATGACTGCAAATCTGACAGCAAGTGCATTTTGCAAGAAGGCTGGCTGGCCTCACTGGAGGACTTTGCGGTGTCACTGGCAGGCCTTTTTCAGCACATCTGCCTCCTGTATCGGATACGATTTTTGCAACGTCTATGATTAGTTAGGTTAAAATGAAACGTTGCTTAGCATTAATTTGAGAGGAGCAACAAATGGAATTTACACCTAAATGGATTGCATGGGAAATAACCAGGAGATGTAACCTGCGGTGTGTTCACTGCCGATCTGCCTCTGAGTTTGAAGTAAAAGGCCATCCTGATTTTTCTACTGACGAGGCATTTAGAATTATAGATGACATAGTAAGCTATGCCAAGCCTGTTATTGTTCTTTCCGGAGGCGAACCACTTGTAAGAAAGGATGTTTTTGAGATAGCTGAATATGGCTCAGAAAAAGGCCTGAGGATGTGTCTTGCAACAAATGGAACTCTTGTGACCGATGACATTTGTAAAAAGATAAAGAATTCAGGAATTAAGATTGTTTCCCTCAGCTTTGATGGTTCTGAAGAAGCAGTGCATGACAACTTCAGGAATCAGAAAGGTGCATTTGCAGGGACAATAAATGCTGCAAGACTTTTTAAAAAATATGGTATCGAATTTATCATAAATTCGTCCTTCACAAAAAGGAACCAGGAGGAAATCCCAAAGATATATAAACTTGCAAAAAAACTCGGGGCAACTGCATGGTATATGTTCATGATAGTGCCTACAGGCAGGGGCGAGGAGATAATGGATGAGCTTATTTCAAAGGAGGATTATGAAGAAATCCTTGAGTGGCACTACCAGATGGAAAAGGATGAAAAGGATATTCTTGTGAGGCCAACATGTGCGCCACATTATTACAGGGTAGTTTTACAGAAGTCAAAGGAAGAGGGCGCTAAATTCGAAAGAAGGACATTGAAATTTTCTACAGGCGGTGCGAAGGGCTGTATTGCCGGACAGCTCATTGCACTTATTGACGTGGATGGAAATGTACTTCCATGCAGTTACTTTCCAAAACCTGCAGGAAATATAAAGGAGAAATCTTTTAAAGATATATGGGAAAATTCAGTTCTTTTCAAAGAGCTCCGTGATTTCAAGAAATACAAGGGTAAGTGCGGCTCGTGTGAATATGTGACTGTATGCGGAGGATGCAGGGCAAGGGCTTATTCAGTATATGGTGATTATCTCGAGGAAGAGCCATTTTGTAGCTATATGCCTAAAAGACGCAGATTATCACAGATGATCACTGATAGAACACAGATTAGCACAGATAAAAAACGAAGATGATCGCTGATAAAGAAGTAGATTATATTTATAAAGATTTAACTTACAAAATCATAGGGGCTGTTTATGATGTCCATAAAGAATTAGGGAATGTTCATAAAGAGATTATTTATCATAAAGCAATTTCCATAGAATTATCTAATAGAGGGATCCCATTTATTGAAGAAAAACCTATTGATGTTAAATATAAAGGGAAGAAGATCGGAGTGTATAAGCCGGATTTCATCATCGACGATAAAGTTATTTTAGAAGTCAAAGTGGCACCTGCTATTACTAAGGCTATGATGGATCAGGTTTTCTATTATGTTAAAGGCACAAAATATAAACTTGTATTACTGTCTAATTTTGGAACAAGTAAGGTTGGTATCAAAAGGCTTATATACACAGATGACCACAGATGAGAAACCACAGATGATCGCAGATATCTGTGACCATCTGTGTTCTTAAATCTGTGTTAATCTGTGTTTAAAAAGGAGGTTTTATGAATGATACATTCCTTAGAGCATGTCGTGGTGAAGAAGTAGAATACACTCCTGTATGGCTTATGCGTCAAGCAGGTAGGTACCTTCCTCAATATCAAGCTGTGCGAGCTAATATTGACTTCCTCACTCTCTGTAAGACCCCTAAACTTGCTGCAGAGGTTACGCTTCAGCCTGTTGACATCCTCGGAGTTGATGCAGCCATACTCTTTTCCGATATTCTCATCCCGGTCGAGGCAATGGGGATGCGTCTTGAATTTTCTGATAAAGAGGGGCCTATTCTCAGGGAGCCGATAAGAAACAAGTCTGCTGTTGAAAAGCTGATTATTCCGGATACAGAGGAGGATATGCCTTTTGTTCCTGAGACAATAAAGATTCTGAGGAAAGAACTTGAGAATAAAGTGCCGTTGATAGGGTTTTCAGGCGCTCCATTTACACTTGCTACATACATGATTGAAGGCGGAACATCAAAGAATTTCTTAAATACAAAAAAGATGATGTTTCAATATAGCGGTGCATTCAATTATCTGATGGAAAAACTGACTGATACAATTCTCTCATATCTATCTGCTCAGATAAAGGCAGGCGCTCAGGCAGTCCAGATATTTGATACATGGGCAGGTATACTTACGCCTGTTGAATATAAAGAATTTGCACTACCTTATGTGAAGAAGACAATTTCTGAGTTAAAGAAAGAAGGGGTTCCTGTAATCTATTTTGTAAATGATTGTGCAGGGATACTTAAAGAGGTCAGAAAATCAGGTGCTGATGTTACCGGGATTGACTGGCGGATTGACATAAGCGATGCAATAAAAAGACTTGGCAAAAAAATGGTTGTTCAAGGGAACCTGGATCCATGTGAGCTTTTTCTACCAAAGGAAAAGCTTGAGGAAAGGATTAAAGACATCTTGTGGAAAGGTGAGTCTGCGAAAGGTCACATCTTTAATTTGGGTCATGGTGTATTGCCTGAGACACCTGTTGAAAATGTTATAGCAATGGTTGAGGCAGTTCACAAATACGGAAAGAAAGAATAGCCTTTTCTTCAGACTCGTCTGATTCGCTGGGGCAAAAGGGATAGATATTTGGGTGATAACAAAAAAGAAATTATAGGCGTAGTACTCCTTAATCTTGGTGGCCCTGACTCTATTCAGGCAGTAAGACCGTTCTTATATAATCTGTTTTCAGACAGGCAGATTATCAAACTTAGCCTATCATTCATGCAAAGACCCCTTGCATGGTTAATATCAACAATACGTTCAATAAAAACAAAAAAGATGTACAGCCTCATAGGTAATAAATCTCCAATACTCGATATTACCATGGCTCAGGCAAAGGCACTTGAAGAAGCGCTGAATCTATCATCTATAAAATCCCCCCAGCCCCCCTTTGCCAAAGGGGGGGATAATATCTGGGGAAAAATTACACCCCACTTTACTAAAGGGGGGAATGGGGGGATTACTAATTCTTCACTTTCTTTCCGAGTCTATGTCGGTATGCGGTACTGGTATCCTTTAATAGAAGAAGTAATCCCTGAAATCTATAATGCCGGGATTAATAAACTTATTGTCATTAGCCTTTATCCGCAGTATTCTGTTGCAACATCCGGCTCATCACTTTCAAAGTTTAAAGAGGTTGCATCAAGGTATCCGATGGAAATCTTCTGTATATCGTCGTTTTTTAACCATCCGTTATACATAGAGGCACTCGTGGATGTAATAAAAAAAGGACTTGAATCATTTGGTCAGAAGTCACCCCCCCTTTCTTCCCCCCTTACTAAGGGGGGGCAAAGGGGGGGTATTAACTCCGAACCCCGAACTCCGAACTCCGAACTCGATGTCCACGTCCTTTTCAGTGCGCACAGTCTTCCTCAAAAAATAATTGATGAAGGCGACCCTTATGTATATCAGATTATGGGAACAATTGAAGAGATTACAAAAATAATTCAAATAAAGTGGCATCTGAGTTATCAATCTAAAAGCGGCCCGGTCAAGTGGCTTGAGCCATCTACGGATGAAAAACTTAAAGAGCTTGCCGGAGAGGGAGTTAAGAACGTTCTTGTAGTCCCGATAAGTTTTGTTTCAGACCATATTGAGACACTGTATGAAATAGATATACTGTATAAAAATCTTGCTGAAAAACTTGGTATAAAACTTAAGAGGGTGGAATCGTTGAATACTCATCCTGTTTTTATAGGAGCATTAAAGGACATGGTTCAGAAAAATGTAAAAGAGGCAGGATGGGTATGAAACTTGACTTCTATAAATACCACGTGTTATTAATAAAAACTTTTCTTAATGAATCCGTGTACTGCAGGGGAGTGTGTAATGGGTATATCAACCTTTAAGGGCGGGATACATCCGCCTGATAAAAAAGAACTATCGGCAGACAAACCAATAGTAGAAGCAAAACCCCCAAAAAGAGTAATAATTCCTTTAAGCCAGCATTTAGGAGCCCCCTGCAAACCATTAGTAACCATCAACCAGGAAGTCAAAAAAGGTGAGATGATAGGAGAACCAGGTGGTTTTGTATCAGCAGCTGTCCATTCATCTCTATCCGGCAAAGTGATTGCAATTGGAGAGTTCCCTAATGCAATGGGGAGGATGGTTACCTCAGTTGTAATAGAAAATGACGGAAAAGAGGAATGGACTACCCTGACAGATAATCCTGACTATGTAAATCTTCCTGCTGACAAGCTCAAGGAGAAGATAAAATCAGCAGGCATTGTTGGTATGGGAGGTGCGGCGTTCCCTACCGTTGTGAAACTCTCACCCCCAAAGGAAAAGCCCATAGATACAGTAATCATTAATGGCGCTGAATGCGAGCCTTACCTCACTGCGGATTATAGATTAATGGTAGAAAAACCGAATGAGATTATTGAAGGGCTGAAGATTCTGATGAAGGTCCTCGGCGTGAACAAAGGGTTCGTGGGCATAGAGAACAATAAGCCTGCTGCTATTGAGAAGATGAAGGAAGCAACAAAAAATGAACTAAATATCGAAGTATGGGCACTTGAGGTTAAGTATCCTCAGGGTGCTGAAAAGATGCTTATAAAGGCAATCACCGGCAGGGAAGTTCCTCCTCCACCTGGCCTGCCAATGGATGTGGGTGTTGTTGTGCAGAATGTGGGAACAACAATTGCCATTTATGAGGCTGCCAGATATGGGAAACCTTTAATAGAGAGGGTTGTGACTGTAACAGGAGAAGGCATAAACGAGCCCAAGAATCTGTTAGTAAAAATTGGGACATTAGTATCTCATCTTATTGATGAGTGTGGCGGCCTTAAAGATGAAGGCTTAAAGGTTATTGCTGGAGGACCGATGATGGGCTTTGCCATTTCTTCTCTAAATGTGCCTATTACAAAGGGCACATCAGGCATAGTTGTATTAACAGAGGGGGAAATAGTCCATGCTGAGGACTTCCAGCCATGCATAAGATGCGGCAGATGTATTGATATATGCCCAATGGGACTTATGCCTTCGATGCTCAGTACTTATTCAGAGAAGGGGTTTTATGAAGGTGCAAAGGAATATAACTTATTTGATTGTTTTGAATGCGGCGCATGTGCGTTCGTCTGTCCTTCTAAAAGGCCGATAGTTCAGCTTATAAGGCTTGCAAAATCTATGGTTAAGCCATAAATGAAACAAGAAAAACCTCTAATTGTATCTGTAAGTCCCCATGTGAAAAGCGAAGAAACAACAAGCAGGATTATGTGGACTGTGTCCGCTTCGCTTCTTCCAGCTACAATAATGGGTTTTTATTTCTTCGGACCGCGTGCGATTTTTACGGTTGCCCTTTGTATATTATCTGCAATGCTCTCCGAGCAAGTATTTCAGAAGGCACTGAAAAAGAAGATTACTGTTAGTGACGGCAGCGCCTTTCTTACCGGCTTATTGCTCGGCATGAATTTACCGCCGTCTGTAGCGTTTTACATTCCAATCATAGGTTCTTTTGTTGCCGTAATCATTGCTAAACAACTATTTGGAGGCTTGGGTTACAATGTTTTTAATCCTGCACTGATTGGGAGGGCATTCCTGCTCATTTCCTTTCCTAAACTGATGACTATCTGGAGTAATCCAGAAGCAGCTTTTATTAAAATGGATGCAGTTACCACTGCAACGCCGCTGGGTATCCTGAAGGAGGAAGGCGCGGCAAAATTAGTTGAGGTCTTTGGAGATAAGATTAACCTTTATACGCAGCTTCTTGTTGGTCACAGAGCAGGCTCTATTGGTGAGACGTCTGTGATAGCATTACTCATCGGTGCTGCATTTCTTTTTTACAAAGGATATATTTCATGGCATATACCTGTATCATTTCTCGGAACAGCAGCAATAATTGCATGGATATTCGGCGCAAAGGGTGCCCTGTTTGCCGGAGACCCTCTCTTACACCTCCTGAGCGGTGGTATGATACTCGGGGCCTTCTTTATGGCAACTGATTATGTTACCTGCCCTTCGATAAAGAACGGACAGATACTCTTCGGCATTGGCTGCGGGTTTTTAACCATGCTTATAAGGCTTAAAGGTGGTTATCCGGAAGGTGTGATGTTTGCCATACTCATAATGAACTGTTTTGCGCCCCTCATAGACAGAGGCTTTAAGACAAAGGTATTTGGTGCCAAAAGGAAACCTTAATGTTGCATAAAGAGCGAGGCATCTGTATCGAATACGATCTTTGTAACGTTTAGGGAAATAAAACAAAGGAGATAAAACAATGACAGGCAAGGACATTTTAAAGATAACACTCAACCTTGTTGTCATATATCTTATAGGCGGGCTTATCCTTGCTGTGGTTTATGCCAGGACTTCGCCTATAATGTTTAAAAATGCTGTTATTGAAAAAGAAGCAGCGTTGAAAAAACTTATGCCGGATGCTGATAAAATTGAAAAAATAGGCGACTGGTCCATACACGAAAAACATTCAGAGTACTTTGTTGCCAAAAAAGGAGATAATATTATTGGTTACATTATTCAGTCTTTTGGTAAGGGTTATTCAAGCTATATAAATACATTGATTGCAGTGGATAAGGATTTCAGGGTTCAAAGGATAAATGTTCTCGGACATGCAGAAACACCGGGGTTGGGAGACGAGATTGAGACAGACAGTTTTAAAAACCAGTTTAAGGACAAGGATGTTGAACATTTAAAGGTATTAAAGACAGAGACAACGGAATATATACAGGCAATATCAGGAGCAACTATTTCCAGTAGAGCTGTTACTGAAGATGCTGTAAGAAATGGGGTGGATTTTCTCAAGAAAGCAATAAAAAACAGAGGGGATGATGAGTATGGCTCAGACAAGCACAGTTAGGTACCTTGATCTTATAAAAAATGGGATTTTTAAAGAAAATACCATTTTTAAGCTTGCACTCAGCCTCTGCCCTTCCATTGCAGTGACAAACAACCTGAGAAACGGTGTTTTAATGGGCGCTGCAGTTCTCTTTGTACAGGTAATGGTTAATATTACTATTTCGCTAATGCGAAAAATTATCCACCCGAGGATACGGCTACCCATTTTCATGCTTGTAATCTCAGGCTGGGTGACTGTAACTGATTTAACGATGGCAGCCTTTGCACGGGAAGCATATAAGCAGATGGGGCTGTATATACAGTTGATTGTTGCCTTTGCATCAATCCTTGCCAGGGCCGAGATGTTTGCAAGTAAAAATAAGGTTACCCCTTCCATGTTCGACGGTATCGGCATGGGACTGGGTTTCTTATTTGCACTAACTGTAATAAGCTTTTTCAGGGAACTGCTGGGCAAAGGATCATTATGGAGCTTTCCAATTATTCATGCGAAACCCCTTCTTATAATGATTTTGCCGGCAGGCGGGTTTTTTGCCGTGGGGATATTAATGGCTTTTTTCAACTGGATGAGCATGCGACATGAAAGTAAAGGTCATTAACCAATGAGTTTTAACAAGGAGAAATAAATGAGTATTGATTCCACAAAGCTTTTTGAGCTCGTTATTGCGGCATCTCTTATAAATAATTTTGTTTTCACAAGGTTCCTCGGCCTATGTATATTTTTCGGCGTCTCAAAAAAGATGGAGACCGCTGTTGGTATGAGTATTACCTTTACCGCAGTTATGATGATAAGTGCGGCACTGAGCTGGCTCATTTTTAATTATGTGATGGTACCCCTTGAAATCACATTTTTGAAGATTATTGTTTTTATCGGGATTGTGGCTGGATTTGTACAGGCATCCGATACAATTATGCGTAAGGTTTCGCCGGGGCTTTATTACAAACTTGGTATATATCTTGCCCTGATATCAACTAATTGTATAATACTTGCAGTACCTTTGATTAATGCAGGTGAGCATTATAGTTTTATTGAGAGTCTTGCCTTTGCCTTTGGTTCAGGAATCGGATTTGCACTGGCATTGGTAATAATGGCAAGCATCCGTGAAAAACTCGAACTTGCTGATGTTCCAGCGCCATTTAAAGGATTGCCTATCGCCTTCGTAGTTACCGGATTGATTGCCCTTGCATTTACAGGGTTTTCAGGATTAATAAAATTATAGCGTGTTAAAATAAATGATTAAAAATGTATGACGTTCAAAGAATAATAACAGATATTTTAGGGTTGCTTCACCTAACTGACATATCTCACTTTCTGATTCCACAAATTGGTGTTGGTGGAGGGGTTGAGGCAAAAGAGCATGTTGAATTAATGCCACTGATTAAATCCACCTTAATCTTCCTTGCAGTCATTGGTACAGTATTCGGCCTAGGGCTTGCTTTTGCAGCAAGAAAATTTTCTGTTAAGATTGACCCAAAAGTAGAACAGGTGAAGGACGTGCTTGCACATGCACACTGTGGAGCATGTGGTTATGCGGGCTGCGAACAGTATGCAGAAGCAGTGGTATGCAAACCGGATGTCCCACCAAATCTCTGTATCCCCGGCGGTGAAAGAACCTGTGAGGCAGTTGCTTTAATCACAGGGAAGAAGGCTCTGGCAAGAGAACCTGACTTTGCAAGGATTATGTGTCAGGGTGATTGGAACCGGGCAGTAAAGAAATTCAAATATGAAGGTATTCAGGATTGCAGGGCTGTTATACTCGCAGGCGGTGGTGATAAAGCATGCAGATACGGCTGTTTAGGATATGGAACATGTTCGAGGGTATGCCCATTTGATGCTATAACCATGACGTATAACCATCTTCCATATGTTGACATAACAAAGTGTACTGGTTGCAGAAAGTGCGAGGCAGCATGCCCTACAAAGGTTATCGAGGTTCTTCCGGCATCAAGGCAGGTTCTTGTTACCTGCCATTCAAAAGATAAAGGTGGCGAGACAAAGAAAAATTGTCAGGTAGGTTGTATTGCATGCGGTATTTGTGCAAAGGTTTGTCCTTTTGATGCGCCATCCGTTGAAAAAAATTTGTCACAGATAGACCTTGATAAATGTAAAGTATGCGGCCTCTGTGTTCCAAAGTGCCCTACAAATGCCATTACCGACTTTATACCACATAGGTCAAAGGCATTTGTTTTGGATAATTGCATTGGCTGCCAGATCTGCACAAAGGTCTGTCCTGTGGATGCACCCTCAGGTGAACAGAAGAAACTGCATGTAATTGATAAGGCTAAGTGCATCGGCTGTGGAATCTGCACGGCAAAATGCCCTGTTCAGGCAATAGACGGCACATTCAATGCTGCAGAGGTCTTTGCTGCTGCGGCAGGGAAACAGACAAAAGCTGCGTAGACAGATTAAGTAACGGCGCCCTCTTTGAGGGGCCTATTTATCTAAAATAAAGGAGGGGAAGGTTATGAAGCGGTTCAGAGTAGTTTTGGCTTTATTTGTAGTAGTAGTTTTTTCGGGGGTTGTCTTTGCAGTTAGCGCTGGTGATGAGGCCTTACAAAAATTGATGGATGGTAATAAAAGATATGTATCAGGCAGTCTTATGAAGAAGGATCTGGGTGACACAAAGAGAAAAGAATTAGCAAAGGGGCAGAAACCTTTTGCTATAGTGGTAACCTGTTCTGACTCGAGGGTCCCACCCGAATTACTTTTTGACCAGGGTCTTGGTAATATCTTTGTCATCAGGGTTGCAGGTAATGTTGTTGACCAAATAGCACTCGGGAGCATTGAATATGGAGCAGAACATCTTAATGCTCCTTTATTATTCATACTCGGACATTCGAAATGCGGTGCTGTTACTGCTACAATCGATGCAAAAGGTGAACCAGAAGGAAATATCGGTGCAATAGTCAAGAAGATTATGCCTGCTGCTGAGAAGGCAAAGAAAAAAGGTGGAACTAAGGATGAAATCCTTGAAACAGCTATCCAGGAAAACGTAAAGAATGTGTACAGCGATGTTATGAAGAAGAGCAAGATTGTCCCCCATCTTGTGGAAGAGGGTAAGTTAAAGATTGCTGCAGGTGAGTACGACATTACAACAGGCAAGGTCGCAATGATAGAGCTTCCAAAAGCAGCCCCCGGTAAAAAAGCTCATTAATCTAAAAACCCCCATGCCCCCTTTACTAAAGGGGGTGAAGGGGGATTTTGTTTTTTAGGCCTGTGCAAATGCACAGGCCTTTTTTTAATTCTTATAAGATTCCTTTTTAAGTTGAAGAAGACCTCATTCTTTGATATTATGTAAAAAACATTTCTAAAATATTAAAAAGCATAAGAATTGATATGCAAGAAACATTAGTAAAATATCTTGAGTCCAGTCCAATCCTCGCTAAATATAATCTATCCGAGCGTGATATCCACGAACTCGCAGAATACCTTAGAAGACATTGTATTTCAGCACATGTTGAAGATATAGTAAGGATGGTAGAAGAGGTAATAAGTATAAATCCAGCCCTTGATTGGAAAGATATACTGGAGGCTGCTGCAAAAAAGATTGTTGAGTTTCTTCACGCAGAGGCAGCCTCTATCCGTATCTTTGACCCAGAATCAGACAGGCTCGTTGCTTTTGGCTCATATCAATATTCAGAGATTGACAGATTGAAAAGCATTCCCGTAGAAAAATCAGTAGCGGGGAAGGTCATAAAGAGCGGTAAAAGTTATCTTGTACCAAATATTTTGTCAGAACCGGATTATGGTAACAAGGATGTAGTCAAAGAGCATGGATTTAACTCTCTTATGGCGGTGCCGATAAATATCCCGGGATTTCTTGAGAACAAGCCGGATATCCAGGGCACTATTCAGATCTATTACAAAGAGATAAACAGGGAATTTAATCCTCTCGAGGTAACAAACGCTGAGTTACTGGCAAGGCGGGTCAGTTATGTGCTGGCAAAAAAGCGTATACTGGACCTACAAAAACTTAATCTCCAGAAAGAGAAGATTGTTGAGAAGATTTTTGTAAAACTCAGCCATCGGGAAGGAATCAAGATGAAGGATGTATTCAGGATGATGATCCCGGAATTGACAAATATTATACATATACAAAGCTGTTCGCTCTACTCTATTATGCCAGACAGAAGTCATGTTCAAATTGAACTTGAATATCCTGTGGGGCAGGAAAGTCATGAGGCAGGCTGTATGTTCGCAATAAAAGAGCATGCTTATTTAGATGCCTTAATCAATGGTACAGAAAAACGTGGTGATTATGAATACGAGAGGATCGATTTATCATATATCCTGATTAAGGACTCTTTAAATAGCAGATTGTCAAATGAGGAATTGAAAAGATATGCATCAAAGCATAATGTCAATTCTGTATTGTTGATTCCGCTCAAGGCCAGGGATGAGATTAATTATTTTCTGGTTTTTTATGCTACAGACCGCCGCCAAGAATTCACGGAGCAGGAGATTGAACTATTGAGCTTTCTGGGTAAAGAAATCATGAAGGCTTTAAGGATTGAGAAACTTGATGACGTTTTGCATGACTTTAAGAATCCTGGAATTGCCATTGCTGGATTTGCCAAGAGGGCAAAAAAATTTCTCGAAACAGGAGATATCGAGAGTGTAAAAGATAAAATAGCCGAATATCTGGATATCGTTATTAAAGAAACTATTAGAATGCAGGAACTGGCTATCTATCCAAATATTGAAGGCCGCGAAAGGGTTATTGACCTGACAGAGGTTCTTAAAAGCCGTTTCAGGATTAATGAAGAGGCTATCAGGGAACAGAAAAGAATAAATATCAAACTTATACAGGATGAGTTACAACCCGGATTATTAATATATTGTTCCCCCTTTGGGTTTGAACGGGTTCTGGACAATCTTCTTGATAATGCTACAAAGGCCATACCTGAGCAAGGAGGGAAATTGTCCATAAAGAGTTATCAAAGCGGAGGGATGGCGTGTTTTGAAATTCGGAACACTGGAAGGATACCTGAAGAGAATATCGAGCAGATCAGAATGGGCGAGGTTAAGGGACGGGGTCTAAATATTATTTATCGCTTTATACAGGCAATACATGGGAAGCTTGAGGTTTTTACTGACACTGATTCTACAACCTTCCGTGTTATGATTCCCCTTTATAAGTAATCCCCCTTCATCCCCCTTTATAAAAGGGGGACTTAAAACATTGAAAACTCATAACCCCTCTTTTTTAAAGAGGGGTGAGGGGAGATTATTAAAAATAAAAAAATTCAATAGAGATAGTCTGTGAAAAAGGATATAGCCAAAATATTAGAGAAAAAAACTATATGGGAAGGGAAGTTCCTAAGGTTTGTCCTTACCACATATATTGATTCATACGGTGCAATAAGAGAGTGGGAGTCATTTGAGCGGGTTAATTGTAAAGGGATAGTTGCAATACTGCCAGTGACAGATGATAAAGAGGTGCTCCTGATAAGGCAGTTCAGGCCGCCTGTAAATAGATATGTCATCGAATTCCCAGCAGGTCTGAATGACAAAGGAGATACGCTTGAGGAGGCTGCAAAAAGAGAACTGCTCGAAGAGACAGGTTATTCTGCGAGAGAATTGTTTTTTCTTACAGAAGGTGTTATGTCATCAGGTGCTTCCGGAGAAATATTAACTGTGTTTCTTGCAAAAGGCCTTGAGTTCAGAGGCATTGGAGAGAGGGATGAAACAGAAGATATCGAGGTATTGAATATCCCGATAAACGAGCTATATCAAAAATTGGATGCTTTTCGATCAGAAGGGAACTATATTGATTTAAAGATCTTTGGCCTTATAGAGCTTGCAAAGAGACACTTAAGTTTTTGAATTTACCCTCATGAACTTCCTTTTCCCTACTTTAAATAAATAACTCCCCCTTGCCAGTTTTCCATCAGGATTATTATACTTTGCGTCATTAATCGTGACCCCTCCCTGTTTGATAAGCCTTATTGCTTCGCCTGTACTTGTTGTTAATCCAGATAGTTTCATAAGCTTCGGCAACCACATTTCATCTTCTTCCCATTCAAGCTCAGCTACAGGGATCTCATCCGGCAAGCCTTTTTGTTTAAAGATATGCTCAAATTCTTCCCTTGCTTTCAGAGCCTCGTCTTTTCCCCAATATCTTTCAACAATCTCGAGTGCAAGATTTTCTTTAGTATGTTTTGGGTGAATCTTACCAGTCTTTAATCCTTCTTTTAATAAGTTGAATTCTTCAAGAGAAATATGGCTTAGCAGTTCACAGTACCTGAGCATGAGTTCGTCGCTTATAGACATTAATTTCCCGTACATCTCTTTGGAAGGTTCGGTGATGCCAATGTAATTGCCGAGGCTTTTAGACATCTTGTTTACTCCATCGAGCCCCTCAAGCAACGGCATCAAAACAACAGCCTGCTCTTCAACCCCCATCTTTCTCTGCAAAGTCCTTCCCATCAATATATTGAACTTCTGGTCGGTTCCGCCAAGCTCTATATCTGATCTGAGATAGACTGAATCGTATGCCTGGAATAATGGATAATAAAATTCAAGTATTGTTATATCCTGCCGGCTTTCATATCTCTTTTTGAAATCCTCTCTTTCAAGCATCCTTGCAACTGTCTGCATTGACCCAAGTCTCACAAGGTCCATTACATTCATCTTTGAAAGCCATTCGCTGTTAAATCTGACCTGTGTCTTTTCTGGGTCCAATATCTTAAATACCTGCTTTTTATAGGTCTCTGCATTCTTTATCACGTCTTCTTTTGTCAAAGGTATCCTTGTCACCGCCCTTCCCGTTGGATCACCTATCATGCCAGTGAAGTCACCTATGAGAAATATAATCTCATGTCCGAGTTCCTGAAACTGCCGCATCTTTTCAAGCAAGACTGTATGACCGAGATGTATGTCAGGTGCAGTTGGATCAAAACCTGCCTTAATCTTAAGTGGCTTTTTTTCATCATATGATTTCTCAAGCTTCTTAAGAAGGTCAGCCTCGATAATTATCTCAACAGCACCTCTTTTTATTACCTCAAGTTGTTTTTCGGGTTGTAGCATAGTTGTTATAATAAAATTTGAGGATGACTAACGTCAATTGCCTATTGTTCTTCGATATCATTCTAAATTTTCAGCTTAATATTTCCGCCTACATATACTATATCCTAACATAGTTCATATATGGCTCTAAAATGGTAATATATATCAAGTCGTTTTAGACATGAACAATTTTAGGTGAAATAATACCAGCGGAGGAAGGATATGGAACAAGACCACAAAAAACAGATAGAAGAAATCATTGGTAAAATAGAATGCCCTAAAGATTTTAAGTGCTATAAATCCGGATTTGACAATCTTTGCCTGGCAAAAGATATTGGAATAGAATCTTTTCTTGAGTGTTTGGAAAGGAATCCACAAAAGTGCAAATTCTCATTTTCTTTCGGGCTTTCGTATTTTTGCCAATGTCCCCTTCGCGTCTATATAGCCAAGAAATTGAAGAAGTGAACGTTAACCCAACATTTTCTTCAAAAGTGCCCTTGCATTCATGAATATATCAATACTCGTCTTATCTTGATAATCCCTATACGTATAGAGGTGGGGATTGTACGTACCGTCTTTATAAATAAGCGTTACCTCTCCATAGATCCCTTTCCCTAAATATATTCGGTGTGCATAGTTTTTTGTTGATGCAAGGACTATCTTGGAGAGTGTAAGATAACCAGGGTCAAGATTAATACGTCTTTTATCTTCAGAAGACAGTGCATCTTCAATTTCATTAGTCTTTGATTTAATATCTGCAAGAATTCCAGGGTCAATTAAGTTTTTAAAGAATATAAACTGTCTGAATAATGGCCAGCCGAGTTCATCCTTATAGTAAGAAGAATAGTCCCATGGTATGGAAGGACTTGTATGTAAAATGTCCCCAAAGTTTTTCTCGAGTATTTCTTTTGAATGATTAAATGTTCCTGGATCAGCATACAGTAACCCTATAAAGAGTAGCGAAGGTTCAGGATACTTGACTTTCCTCATATTTATCAATTAAAAGTTGCACATATGACAGGACAGACATGCCTCAAAGACTTTACAAAGCGATGATTTATTATAAATTGGCTTTGAATGTTTTAAACGAAAAATAAGTGTAGTTTTTAGTTGGCTATAAATGTGGTTAGCCAATACTTTAAGGTATCGCTGGTAAAGTCTTTTCGACACATCTGCCCTGTCAACGATTTGATTGTATATAGCATTAAAGTTATGGTTCATCAATAAGAGTCTGGAATTTTTCTATAGCACCCGGAGAGTTCCAATCTTCAGGTCCTATTACCTTGTCTCTGAGGACGCCTTTCTTATCAATTATGAACGTCTCAGGCACACCTGTAATCCCGAATTTTTTTGCAGCAGAACCATCAGGATTGAGATATATGGGAAAAGTGTAGCCATTTTCTTTCATATAGCTGAAAGCCCTGTCCCCATTATCTTTATAGAGAATGGTTATTAATTTGAATTTAGGGTTTTCTGACAGATTTCTGAACAACCCTTCAATAGCCGGCAATTCCTCAATGCATGACTCGCACCATGTAGCCCAGAAATTAACAAACAAAACCGAGCCTTTCAGTTCAGAAAGTTTTAATTTGTTTTTATTGATATCAATGAGTTCAATCTCCCAGATTGTTGCTACTCTTGGACTATACTGATGCCTTACAATAAAAAAAACGATAGTAATTCCGGAAATTAAGATTATCAAAAGGATAAGAGCCTTATTTTTCAATGAATGTTCTTACATTGTCATTGCGAGCCCGAAGGGCGTGGCAATCTTTTTGGGGGATTGCTTTGTCGGTCGTTACGACCTCCTCGCAATGACACTTTATTTAATGCATTTGAATTAGTTAGCACCGGATAGGATAGGGATGGCTTCCTCGGCCTCTATAAATATAGGCGTGTCGTCTTCAAGGATAACATTTATTTTATGTATGCCTCTAAATCTTCCTTTAAGGATCTCTTCAGAAAGGGGGTCCTCTATTACCTTTTGTACAGCTCTCCTCATAGGCCTTGCACCATATGTGGGCTGATAATAGCGCTTTATTATCCATTCCTTTACTTCCTGGGATACTTCGATTACAAGTCCCTGTTCAAGCAGCATCATGTTTGTCTCTTCCACGAGTAAATCAATAATGGATAATAAATGCTCTTTTTCAAGGGGATGGAATACCACTGTTTCATCAACGCGGTTGAGAAACTCGGGATTAAATGTCTTCTTAAGTTCATTCAGTACGTTGTCTTTTATTTTTTCGTACACAGCCTCAGATGAAGTTGTCCGGAAACCGAGAGGTGTTGCATTTGCTATTATCCTTGCCCCGAGGTTTGAAGTCATAATAATTACGGTATTCCTGAAATCTACTTTCCTTCCAAAACTGTCTGTCAATACGCCTTCATCAAGAACCTGGAGGAGTATATTGAAGACATCAGGATGTGCCTTCTCTATCTCATCGAAGAGTACCACAGAATATGGCCTCTTCCTTATTCTTTCTGTTAGTTGACCTCCTTCTTCGTAACCGACATAGCCTGGCGGGGCTCCTGTAAGTTTGGAGACATTAAACCTCTCCATGTATTCTGACATGTCTATCTTTACAAGTGAGGTCTCGTCGTTAAACATAAACCATGCTAAGGCCTTCGCAAGTTCTGTCTTGCCTACACCTGTTGGGCCAAGGAAGAAGAATGAGCCTATTGGTTTTTTACTTGACTTAAGTCCTGCCCTTGACCGTCTTATTGCTTTTGAGACAGCTTTTATTGCTTCTTCCTGCCCTATTATCCTCTTGTGGAGGTTTCCCTCCATCTTTATAAGTTTCTCTGATTCTTTTTCTTCGAGTTTTGAGAGTGGTATACCCGTCATCTTAGATACTGTATATTCAACATCCTCCTCCATCACAGAAGGTATCTCTTTATTTAAATTATCTATCCACTGTTTGTGTAACTGTTCATGGAGCCGTTTGAGTCTTTCTTCCTCTAACCGGACAGATGAGGCTTTTTCAAGGTCGTGGAGCTTTATATATAGATTCTTCTCTCTTGAAAACCTTTGTATATCAGTCTCAAGTTCTTTTAATTCCTGAGGAGGGGTATATCTCTTTAGTTTAATCCTCGACCCTGTCTCATCAATAACATCTATTGCCTTATCAGGTAAATATCTGTCTGAGATATATCTGTCGGATAACCTTGCTGCAACTTCTATTGCGTCATCGCTTATCTTGACCTTGTGATAGGACTCGTATCTGGACTTCAGCCCTTTTAAAATATTTATTGTGTTTTCTATATTCGGGGGCTGAACATTAATTGGCTGGAACCTGCGTTCGAGGGCACCATCTTTTTCTATGTATTTTCTGTACTCATCAGGTGTAGTTGCTCCGATACACTGTATCTCACCCCGGGAGAGGGCAGGTTTAAGCATGCTCGATGCGTCTACAGAACCCTCTGCAGCACCTGCGCCTATAAGTGTATGCAGCTCGTCAATAAAAAGGATAATATTGTCTGATTGTATAATCTCCTTCATAACAATCTTGAGCCTTTCTTCGAATTGGCCTCTGTATTTTGTCCCTGCAATTAATGCACCGAGATCAAGGGAGACGATGCGCTTACCTAACAGGCTGTCAGGGATATCACCCGAAGCAATCTTCTGGGCAAGCCCTTCAACTATTGCTGTCTTTCCAACACCGGGTTCAGCAATAATTACAGGGTTGTTTTTAATCCTCCTGCCAAGTATCTGGATTAGACGTTCTATCTCATCTTCTCTGCTTATAACAGGATCGAGTTTTCCTTCTTTTGCCAGGAGCGTCAGGTCTCTCCCGAACTCGTCGAGTGCAGGGGTTGTGCTCCTTTTTTCTCTTACGTGTGTATGTGCCCTTATTGAAAAGTTAATTGTTAGCTGTCTTGCTCCAAGGAGGTTGGCACCGAAGTTTCGTAATATCTTACCTCCTATACCCTCCTCTTCCCTTATCAGACCAAGAAGGATATGTTCACTTCCAATATAATTATGACCGAGCAGCCGAGCTTCTTCAACGGCAAGTTCAAGGACTTTTTTTGCCCGAGGCGTAAAAGGTATATCACCGAAGGTCATGAGGTTTGCCCCCTGAGGCAGGTTTCTTTCTATCTCCAGACGAACTTCTTCCGGAGTTATACCCATCCTTTTCAGGATTGCTATAGGCAAGCCGTCTTCTTCTTTTAGAACAGCAAGCAAAAGATGTTCTGTGCCAAGGTAGTCGTTTTGACGTTTTTCAGCTTCTTCCTTAGCGTATATAATTACCTTTCTTCCACGTTCTGTAAACTTCTCAAACATTCTACCTCCTGCTGACAACTTCTAATACATCTAAACTAAATATACTTTTTTTAGATACTGAAAGTCAATAACGTGTCATTGAATCTCGAGAGAAGAAAAAAAGAAGGGTATCTCATAAGAAGCTGATTCTTTTGAATCCGAGCCATGGACTATATTATGCTCGATATCTGAGGCAAAATCAGACCTGATTGTACCTGGAACGGCATCCTTTGGGTTCGTTGCGCCCATAATCTCTCTAACTTTATTAATCGTGTTTTCACCTTCAACAACCATTACAACAATCGGGCCTTCCGACATAAAGCTGGTAAGACTTTCATAGAAAGGTCTTTCTTTATGCACAATATAAAATCCTTTTGCATCATCTTTGGACAGCTTTAGCACCTTAAGCGCTGCAATTCTGAGTCCTCGTTGCTCAAATCTCTTTATGACTTCACCGATTAGATTTTTCTTGACGCCGTCCGGTTTTACGATTGATAATGTCCTCTCCATAATCCCTCCAACTATATTAATAGTCTTTTTATTAATTTTCTAACATGTGTACATGATTTTCTGAATTGTGCCTTTTCTTCTTTGGTAAGTTTTACCTCTATAACCTTTTCGACACCTTCTTTCCCGAGGATAACAGGTACTCCCATATACATATCTTTGACGGCATATTCTCCATTCAGATATGCAGCGCATGGAAGCATGCGCTTCTCATCAAGGAGGATTGACTTAATCATTTGAAATGTAGCGGCTGCCGGGGCATAATATGCACTTCCTGATTTAAGTAAAGAGACTATTTCTGCACCGCCATTTCTTGTTCTGTCTATTAATATCTCAATTTTCTTTTTAGGCAGAAGTTCTGTAACCGGTATGCCTTTTACAGTTGTAAACCTTGGAAGCGGGACCATTTCATCACCATGTCCTCCGAACACAAGTGCTTCTGCATCTTCTGGTGATACATTCAATTCCCATGAGAGAAATGCTGTTAGTCTCGAGGCATCAAGTATACCGCCCATACCCATAACTCGCTTGCAGGAGAACCCAGTGGTCTTCCAAGCAAGTTGCGCCATAACGTCCATCGGGTTAGTTACAACGATGATAATAGCATTTGGAGAGGTCTTGGAAATCTCGAGGCATGATCCCCTGACTACGTCAGCATTTGCATGAAGGAGATCACTTCTTGACATTCCTGGTTTTCTGGCAAACCCGGCAGTAATAACAATAATATCAGAACCTGCGGTATCAGAGTAATCATTTGTTCCTCTAATTGTAGATGATGAATTCCACAGCGGGCATGCCTCTGCGAGGTCGAGTGCCTTTCCCTGAGGCATTCCTTCTACTATATCAAAAAGGACAACATCTGCAGTGCCTGATTGCACAACAAGAAGTGCAATTGTAGCACCAACATTCCCAGCACCTATTATTGATACCCTTTTCCTCATTGTGGTCATAATTATAAAGAATAGAGAAGACCAAAGGCAATTCTGTCCCCCTTTATTTAACTTTTTATTTAATTTATAATATTATTAACTTTTTCAAATAGGACTGTAACAATGAAGAAATATATCTTTCCACCCCAAAATACCCTTACCCCCGCTTTACTAAAAAGGAGTGAAGAAGGATTAATATCATGGTCCTTCGTGTTGTTATGTTTTGCTTTATTTGTAATTATTCTAAGTTTCTGCATAGGTTATACCTCTTTTGCTCAGGACTATATTGTGGGTGAAGGGGATGTCTTAAAGATCACTGTTTATGACCAGGATGATTTAACAACTACTGCAAGGATAAGTGGTGACGGAGCTATAGTTTTACCCTTAATAGGTCAGGTAGAGGTAAAAGGGTTAACATTAACGCAGATTTCTAAAAAAATATCAGCACTTCTTGCAGATGGATATGTTGTTAATCCACAGGTAAGTATATTTATTCAGGAATTCAGAAGCAAAAAAGCATTTATTATGGGTGAAGTAACTAAACCCGGCATTTACGTACTTCCCGGGCATACCACATTTCTTGCACTCCTTTCAGAGGCAGGCGGGTTAACAAAGGATACAGGCGATAAGGCGATAATCAAGAGAAAATCTAACCCTTCAAATAAAAATGAAACTGTACTAACGATTGATCTGAAAAAGCTTATTGAAAAAGGTGATACGTCTCTGGACATTCCGATAATGGATAGTGATAGTATATATATTACAAAGGCAGGGGTTTTTTATATAACCGGAGAGGTAAGAAAACCAGATGCATATAAATATGAAGAAGGTACAACAGTTATTAAGGCTATTACAATGGGAGGAGGATTTAGTGATAAGGCATCAAAAGGCAGGGTTAAAATTATAAGAAAGGTTAATGGAAAAGAAGAGGTTTTAGAAAAGGTAAAAATGGATGAGCCTGTTTTACCGGATGATGTAATAGTGGTTCCAGAGAGCTTCTTTTAACTTATGGAAGAAAGAGAGATACATTTAAGAGAATATCTAAGAATTATATATAAAAGAAGATATACTGTTTATACCTTCTTTACAATAGTATTTGTTGTTGTTTTAATAGGAACTCTTTCAACCACACCAGTTTATCAGGCATCAACAAAGGTGCTCATAGAAAAAGTCGAACCTTCCAACTTATCAATGATGTACCCTTTCTACATGTCTTATGACCCTGAATTCTATGAAACCCAGTATCAGCTTATAAAGAGCACCTCTGTTGCCCAGAAAGTAGTAAAAATGCTTTCGCTCGAAAGTACATATGAATCCTATTTTAAAGATGCTAAAAAAAGTTTTGGCGCTGTTGATCCTGCGGCGAAGGCTAATATGCTTGCGAATATCATAAACAGCGGGATTGCCGTAAGCCCTGTAAAAAATAGCAAGATTGTGAATATCAGCTATATGTCTACAAACCCGGAATTTGCCACATTAGTTACAAATTCAGTAGCAAGGGCATATATAGAGGAAATCCTTGATATGAGGATGAGTGCTACCAAATATTCTATAGATTGGATGACGAAAAAGGCTGAAGAGGAGAAGGTAAAACTTAATAAGTCAGAAATGGCCTTACAGGATTATATGAGGGCTAACGATATTGTTACACTTCAGAATAAGGTTGCCATAACCCCTGAGAAACTCACTGAGTTTAATGCACAATTAATTAAGGCCGGAACGAAAAGGAAAGAACTGGAATCACTTTACGATAAGGTTGTGAAGGTATCTATTAAAGATGCTGAAACCATACCAGCTATTGCATCTGAATCAACGATTCAGTCTTTACGAAATCAAATTCTGAAGGCAGAGCAGAATATTGAGGAGCTTTCAAAAAAGTATGGCAAGAAGCATCCTGCGCTGATACGGGCCAAGGAAGATCTTAATGTTTTACAGCAAAAGAGGGATCAAGAAATTAGAAGAGTTATCGCATCCATAAAAAATGAATATGAACTGGCAAGGGCCAATGAGGGAAGTCTCCGGGGGATGCTTTCAAGTACTAAAGAGGAGGCCCTTAATCTAAACGAAAAGTTTATCCAGTATGGAGTTTTAACAAGAGAGGTCGAGACCAACAGACAGCTTTATGATGCGCTTATTAAGAGGATAAAGGAACAGAGTGTTACAGAAGAGATACGAACCGTTAACGTATGGGTAGTCGAAAAAGCTGAAAGACCCGGATCTCCTGTAAAACCAAAAAAGTCTCTTAATATCCTGCTCGGGATGATTGTTGGTCTATTCGGAGGGGTTGGCCTGGCATTCTTTTTTGAGTATCTTGACAATACAATAAAAACGCCTGAAGAGGCTGAAACAAGATTGGGCGTACCTGTTCTTGGTATGATACCCCTTTTAGAACCCAAGGGAGAAAATATTGAGGAAGTTATCCTGAAAGAACCACAATCCCCCTTTGCTGAAAGTTATAAGTCTATAAGGACAGCTATTATGCTTTCTTCTGCAGTTAAACATCCACAAAATATACTTATTACGAGTATGGGTCCGGAGGAAGGCAAGACTGTTACTTCTGTTAACCTTGCAATGACAATTGCCAGGTCCGGGTATTCCGTCTTGCTTATAGACAGTGATTTAAGGAAGCCTCGTATTCACACAATATTTGGGCTGAATAATTTGAGCGGGTTAAGCACATATCTTGCCGGTGCCTCTTCTGATATCAATATTGTTTTTAAAAGACCACTAACAAATCTTAGTGTAATACCTTCAGGCCCCCTTCCACCTAACCCCTCCGAACTCCTCGGTTCTAACAGGATGAATGATTTAATGAAGATCCTTAATGAAAAATTTGATATTATCATCTGGGACTCACCGCCGCTGATGACTGTTACAGACAGCCTTATTTTAAGTAAATTTCTTGATGGGACAGTTGTCATAACAAGAGCTGGGAAAACGACTTATGATATTGTACGCAGGGGATTGAAATCTTTGGATGATATCAAATCTCATGTCCTCGGTATCGTTATAAATGCCATTGATATAAAAAAGAGCGACTATTACTATTACAGATATTACAATTACTATCCCTCTTCCAAGGAAGAGTCAAAGCTGTAACTGTCTCATCTCGTGATAGACATTCACTGTCATATCCTTCCTGAAATTGATGATGGCCCATCAGATATTAAGGAATCGATAGAAATGGCAAAGATTGCATCCCTTGATGGCATAACAAAGATTGTTGCAACCCCACATATTAAGGATACCTTACATCCGGTAGCGACTATAAAAAAAAGTATAGAAGTTTTAAACAATCGTTTAACTGAGATGGGCATTCCTGTGGAGATACTACAAGGGGCTGATGTAAGTGCTATGTTGGACGTATCGTTATTAGAAGGTTATACAATAAACAATACGAATTATATTTTGATAGAATTCCCCCATAGTCATCTACCCAGAAATGCGAAAGAAGTTCTTTTCAGGATGATAATTAAAGGGTACCATCCAATAATAACCCATCCTGAGCGTAATATCTCTGTTCTTAAAAATCCTGATTTACTCTTTGAATTGATAGGTGCGGGTTCATCAGTTCAGATAACTGCGGATAGTCTTACAGGAGCTTTTGGAGCGGATATAAAGGAATGTGCGTTTTATCTCTTGAAAAAAGGGGCTGTCAGCTTTATAGCAACAGATGCCCATTCCTGTTATCAACGCCGTCCTATACTATCTGAAGGGTTAAAGGTTGCTGAAAGGATTATTGGGAAAGATAAGGCTGCTGACCTGGTTAACTTAAATCCTGAGGCCGTACTGAATGGAAGACCTCTTAATGCCTAAAATTATTTTTACAATATTTATATTTATATTAATCTTCTCACCCCTTGCTTTTGGAACCGTTGAGCCATGGTCATTGACCATTATGGAGACTTTTTCTATTTTCTCTCTTTTTTTATTATTAATCAGAAATTTAAAATATAAAGACACATTTCTTTATGAGATACCCGGAATCATTCCCTTAACGCTCTTTTTGGCATATATACTCATACAGCTTATTCCCTTACCGTCAGGAATCATAAAAGTAATTTCACCTGAAACATACAACTTATACAAAGAAACAATCTTAATAAATGAACCGCTGACATGGGTCTCACTTTCGATAAACAAAAAAGCAACCCTAATGGAGTTTTTTCGGATCACGGCCTATGTTGCCTTCTATATTCTTACTATGCAGCTTTTGACAAAAAAGGATATTTTAAAAAAAACGATCGCTGTAATTATAGCCTTTGCATCCCTGCTTTCCTTCTTAGGGATACTGCAGCATATCCTTTCAAATAATAAGATTTTCTGGTTCAGGGAATTAACGCAAGGTGGAACCCCCTTCGGCCCTTATGTAAATCGTAATCATTATGCCGGCCTTATGGAGATGCTCTTTCCATTAGTTTTAAGCCTTTTCCTTTTTTATAAACCGCATGTTACATATAATTCCTTTCGCGAAAAAATAACTGAAATCTTTAATCGTAAAAGGACAAACATATATATTCTCCTTGGCTTTGCTGCTATCCTGATAGGTACCTCAATCTTCCTGAGCCTGTCGAGGAGCGGTATTGTGAGCCTGTGTTTATCGATGATAATTTTTGGAGTGATGTTTATTGCAAAAGGGACAAACAGAAAAAGAGGCATTATAATCATCATTATTTTTATTCTGATAGTCCTTTCTGTCGGATGGTTTGGATGGGGTCCCATATTTGAAAGATTTGAGAGGGTTAAAAATGCTCAAGGTGACATATCGGAACTGAGAATTGAAATATGGAAAGACAGCAGGAATATCATAAGGGATTTTCCTGTCATCGGGACAGGCTTTGGAAGCTTTATCAACATCTACCCAAAATATCGCACAATATCAGGAGATGGTATTGCCGATCATGCACATAACGACTATATAGAGCTTTTTTCAGATGGTGGTGCTATCGCTTTTTTAATATCAGTGTGTTTCTTGCTTACCCTTTTGTACAAATCATACAGGGCTTTTCTCAAAAGACATGAAATCTACTCTATTTACCTTTTTATTGGCAGTATTGCAGGAATGCTCTCGATCCTTATTCATAGTATTACTGACTTTAACCTTCATATCGGAGCCAATGGACTCTATTTTTTCTTTTTATTAGGATTAGTTGTTTCAGCAGCTAATACAAGATTACGAGATGAGTTTAATGATACTTATCTGAAAAAAATAAAGTTTCCGATAAGAATGTTGACTATACCAGTAGCTGTTATTTTGTTCGTAAGTTTAATCTTTAATACAGGTGTGATTATCGGGAAGTTATATTTTTCATCCATAAAAGATATAAAACTGAATGAAAAAATATCTAAAGAAGACCTTGTCTCAATCAGAGTTAAAGCTTACAGGGCATCTCTTTTTGACCCATTAGAAGCAAGATACCATTATGCAGTTGCTAACACAGAAAGGCTTCTTTCAAATAATGCTATTGCCCTCAGTCACTACAAGAAGTCAGTGCATCTAAATCCGGTCAACGGTGAGTATCTCCAGAGACTCGGACTTACTATGTCAGAACTTAAAAAATATGATACTGCCGATAAGTTGCTTCAAACTGGCATTAAATATGATATTAGCAAACCCGCAGGATATAAACGATATGCTCTATGGCTTCTATCTCATGGCAAAAAAGAAGACGGGATAAGAATTATGAAGACAGCAATTTCTTTGGAACCCCAAAAAACCAAAGAATATATAACACTAATGATACTTAACAAGTTAAGTGATGAGGAGATTTTCAGTTCTTTGCCGGAAAGGGTAGGACCGCATCTTCTGTTTGCAGATTATCTTTCCAAGACAGGCAGAGAAAAAATGGCTGAAGATGCATATCTTAGCGCCCTTCAGTATATAAAAAACGAAGACCCAATAAATCCATCATATTTCTATGAAGTCTACAGATATTATATGAAAAAGAATCGTTATGACGAGGCCCTGAAAATTATGCGAAAAGCTATAGAGTTTCGTCCCGACGATGCCGGGATAAGGATAACCACTGCAGGTTTATATGAAAAGCTTGGTATAACCTACAGGGCCGTAGAGGAATATAAGAAGGCATTACTCATTGACCCTAAAAACGATGAAGCAAAAAAGAGACTTGATAATCTTATGTCGAAGATAAAAGGATAGAAAAGGTATCCCTAAATGTTGCAAAAAAGACATGGCAGACATGCTGAAAAACCCGTCAAAGCGACAGGAATTTATTATGATACACATGACTGCAAATCTTACGGTAAGTGTATTTTGGAGAGAGGCTGGCTGGTCCGCCTCTGGCGGACTAAAGGTCTCTAAGGAGTCGCTGGACGGCCTTTTTCATCACATCTGCCATGTCAATAATCGTAATTTAATGCAATTGGTGAGTATACTATCTACATGAGACAGGATGAGCTTGATGAGGTGATAGGCATTACACGGTGTGTACGGTGCGGCCACCGTTTAAATGGGGAGGTGGAGTGCCCTGTCTGTTCTGGTTTTTATAACGAATCCAGGAGAAAGGAGCACCTGCCCAAATGGGTCTACTTCATAGCCTGCTTCCTTACTTCTCCACTCAGCCTTTATTTCATTCTTCGAAGTAGGCGCTTAAGCCGGCTTGATAAACTCCTGGCAGCCTCGGGAGGTCTCCTCTGGGCCTCACTGTATTTGTTTTAACCCGAAAAATGCAGTTGATGTCTGGCATATATGCAGAAAAACCTTTACCAATCGCAATTTGGCATTAAATGAATTCTATAAATCATGCATGAAAACGTGCAGGTTTATTTAGTTTCATATTGACTTAAGCTTTATTGATTGTTAGTATGAAAACATAATTATTGTGAGTTATTTATTGGAGGAAATAATATGAGACTTCCACTGCAAATTACTGCCCGCAATTTTGATCTTCCCGAAGTATTCAAGGAAGACATCCGTAAGAAGGCGGAGAAACTGGATAAATATTATGACCAAATCATGAGATGCAGGGTCACAGTGGAAGTTCCCCACCGTCATCGCCATGAGGGGGCATTATACAACGTGCGTATTGACATAACGGTACCCGGTGCAGAACTGGTAATAAAACGCGAGCCCCACAAAGACATCAATGTAGCGATAAGAGATTCATTTGATGCAGCTCGCCGCCAGTTGGAGGACTTTGCCAGACGACAGCGAGGTGATGTGAAACACCACGAAGAAATACCTCATGCGCACATAAGTGCATTGTTTCCTGACAGGGGCTATGGCTTTCTGACCACGTCAGACGGCGTAGATATCTACTTTCACGAGCACAGTGTAATAAACTATGATTTTAAGCACCTGAAGGTCGGGATGGAAGTTGATTTTGTGGAAGAACAGGGTGAAAAGGGACCGCAGGCCAGCACTGTGACAGTTTCATAATATATAAAAAATTAACCGATTAAGACCTTCAATGCTCTGCGTCTGTTTGGATGTTTAAGTTTTCTCAGTGCTTTTGCCTCTATTTGCCTTACTCTTTCACGTGTAATAGAAAAGTGTCTCCCTACTTCTTCGAGGGTGTGGTCTTTATCAAATCCTATACCAAATCTCATTCTTATAATTTTCTCTTCCCTGGAAGTTAAAGTATTAAGAACCTTCAGTATCTGCTCGGTGACATTATTTCTTTCAGTATCAGAGTATGGGGAAGGACTATCTTTATCACTAATGAAATCCTCGAGTTTTGAATCTTCATCCCCTATTGGAGTTTGAAGAGCTATTGGGTCCTGTATTGCCTTGAATACTTCTTCGACTTTTCTTGTTGACATTTCCAATCTTTTGGCAATTTCTTCTTTACTCGGTTCTCTTCCAAGCTGTTGTGTTAATTCTCTGGATGCTTTAGTAACCTTGTTATAAAATTCCATCATATGTACAGGAACTCTGATAGTCTTTGTCTGATCAATTAATGCCCTCGTTATTGCCTGTCTTATCCACCATGTTGCATATGTGCTGAATTTAAACCCCTTTTCATATTTAAACTTATCCACAGTTTTCATGAGACCGATATTCCCTTCCTGAATGAGATCCAGCAGAGTTAAACCTCTTCCTACATAATTTTTAGCTATATTAATTACCAATCTCAGGTTGCGAGTTATTAACTCATTTTTTGCTTCGCTAACAAGGGTTCTTGCCCTGGTTATTCTATCCCACCTGGCTTTCAATTCGTCAATCTTGATCCCAACCTCTGATTCAACTCGCTTATACTCATTCTGAACTTCTTTTGCAATGGTATTAAGTTGTATAGGATTGATATTGTGTTTCTTTTTTTCATGTATTAATTTTTTTAAATCTTTTAAAGTCCCATATCTTGCAATCTTTCTCTCTGCTATTTCTACTTTTATCATAAGATTGTCAAGTACTTTCAAGCTCATTTCAAGAGCTTCATCTGTTTTTTCTTCTTCTGAATTGTTCAAGTCCTCTTCATCTTTGCCATCTAAACTCGCTTCGAGTTTCTTGTATAAAGGCATTGTTGTAACAATTTCTTTAATTATCTCTTTTCCCTCTTCTAATCTCTTCGCGAGTTCTATTTCTTCATTCCTTTTAAGTATTGAAATATTCCCCATCGAATGGAAATATGCTTGAACAATATCCTCTGTTTCTTCATACTCCTCTTCTTCCTCTGAAACTAAAGCTTCTTCCTCAGTAGTGTCAGTCTCCTGATCGTCTATAACTTTAACTCCCATACCATGTAGAAGGTCCATGAGTTCTTCTAACTCATCCGGGGAGAAATATTCTGAAGGAAAAGCATCATTTATTTCATCATAAGTAAGCTTTCCACGCCTTTTACCTATGTCTATAATCTCTTCGAAAATATCCTTTTCTTTCATGGTTCTCCTTAAAATAAGTTTATAGTGTTACCTGTATAACACAAAAGTCCTTACAGCTTGATATGTAGTAGTACTCCCATTTGATTTTAACAACAGGAGGAAAACAGATAGGGTTAAAATATGAAATTAATCAACTGGTTAAAACTACCTCATATTTATTATAACAAAATTGTTTATTTTGTGTTGAAGTATCCACTGCATAGGAAGAAAAGGTGATACTTTATTGCCTGTTTCCTTACGTCTCCACTGAGTCTCTAAACTTTGTTAGGAAGTGAAAAAAAGAATGTTGCACCCTCATTAACTTTACCTTCTGCCCATACTCGCCCACCATGCTGATGAATAATACGCTCTACAATTGAAAGTCCAACTCCTGTGCCCTCAAATTCCTTTGCATCGGGTAGCCGATAAAATGGAGTAAATAATTTGTCTGTATACTCAGAATAAAAACCGATACCATTGTCTTTTACATAATAGATATTTTCATTTTCTTCGACTCTGCAGCCCACTTCGATAACCGCCATGTCTTTTGAATGTGTGAATTTTATAGCATTTGAAAGGAGATTGACTAAAACTTGTTTCATTAATCCCATGTCACCATATGCTGGAGGAAATGCTTTTATGTCGAACTTGATCATTCTCCCATTTGTTAGAGTTTTGAGTTCATCTATGACTGTTGTCATAAGATTCCTCATATCAATCTTTACTGGTTTTATCTCTTGTCGACCTGAACGTGAAAATAAGAGGAGATCTTTAATGAATCTTTCCATTTTTTGTGCACTCATTTGTATCGCATTAATCATGTCTATCTCATCTGTATCGAGTTTATCGCCACAGAATTTCAGCAACCTTTTGGCAAATCCTCCTATTATTATAAGTGGCGTCTGAAGATCGTGAGAAACCGAGCGGTTGAATGCTTCCAATTCTTTATTGGCTTCCATGAGTTCTAACACTTTCTGTTCAAGCTGCTCATTGAGCTTTTGGATTTTCTCTTCTGCAAGTTTGCGTTCGGTGACATCTTCAATCAGACCATCGTACCGAATAAGTAATCCGTTCAAAGCGTAATAAGGCACCATGGTATTGCGAACCCATACCACCTTACCATCACTGCGGATTATCCGATGCTCGATAGGAGGAATCTTATGACCAACCAGAATCTCTTTGACAGAGTCTTCTGCCATCATCCTGTCATCAGGATGAATCATTGAGTGCCATAAAAATGGATCCGATTTATAATCCTCTGGATTGTAACCTGTGATCGGAATACATCCCGAGCTATGATTAGTAGAGGTTGCCCGTCCTTCGCTGACTTGTACTGAATACGTATAGGCTGTAACTGCCTTCACCAGCTTTTTATAGCGTTCTTCACTTTTTTTAAGAGCCTCTTCGATTTGCTTGCGCGCAGTAATATCACGGTTGCTTCCGCGTCGGCCAAGAAACCTTCCATCATTACTAAAGACCGGCTGGCAGCAATGACTGATCCAACGATTCTCACCACTACGCCTTATAATACGAAAGTCGATGTGGTTGACATCGCCACTGTTAGATAATATTTCGCTCATATGGTTTTTAACCAAACCAAGGTAATCAGGATGAATAATTTCATCCAATAAGTCAGGATTAGCCAACAATTCTTCTGCTCGATAGCCAGTAATCCGTTCGCATGATGGAGAAACATAGATGTATTTGTCTGACGGATCTATCCAGTATTCCCAGTCATAGGTAAAATCTGATACAGTGCGATATTTTTCTTCACTCTCTCGCAAGGTATCCTCTGCCTTTTTACGCTCAGTTACGTTTCTATCTGAGCCTCTATATCCAAGAAGTGTCCCTTTATCATCTATAACTGGCGATCCGCTTGTTTCAAGAATGACTGTATTGCCATTCTTATGCACGTTAGGATTTACAAAATTTCTAAAAACTTCTTTCTTAGCAATAACTTCAAAGGCTGCCTTTTTTAACGTATCCATTACATCGGGATGAAAAAAATTGTAAAAATGTTTCTTACCAATAAGTTCGTCCGGTTTGTAACCTAAAATCTCTTCCACAACAGGATTTGCATAAGTGTATAAACCATTAATATCAACTTCCCAGATAAATTCACCGGAACTTTCAGCCACCTGCCTAAAACGTTCCTCGCTATGCTGAAGTGCCTTTTCCACCTCTTTACGTTTTATTTCACTCTTTTCTAATTCAGCAATTCGTTGACGCAACTCTAATAATTCATTTATGAACTGTTCTTTTGTTTTTTCTTCGTCTTTCATATTCTGGATTTTCTAAAAAGCAATTTTATCTATCTATTATTACTTGAAATATACACCTTTATATAGTATCTGTAAAGATTTGTTAGTGGAAAAAATCTTTTTGGAGGTTGATACATTTATTGTGAGATTAACTGCGCAAAGAAACAAACAATTTAGCAAGTGTGAGATGATGCCTACCATAGAAAGCCTAAAAATATGGTAGGCACGAGGGGTATCGAACCCCTGACCTCTTCCGTGTCAAGGAAGCGCTCTCCCACTGAGCTACGCGCCTATAAGAGTGCTTATAAAATAACATTTCCCTATATATTCCTGTCAACCTTGAGTATATTCCAATCCAGACATAAAAATATTGATAAGCAGAACCGGCTTTTACTTACAACGATATTTTTCGACAGTTCTAAGCTTGATAAAGGCGGGACCTCCGAGGATGTTGCCTCTTTATTTTTATGAGACATACTGTCTGACTATCGGCAAAATAAGCTGTTCAAATACAATGTCCCGCCTTTTATCTATTAATGAATCCGCCTCAGGCGGACTGATGTTGCTCAACCCAGTTTTGCTTATCGCTGGATTTGGGTATCTTTTTTATTCTCTTTTGACAGTTAATCATCTCTTTTTATATACTTTCAACAAATAATCAATAAGGAGAAGCTAATTATGGATTTTGGAATGAAAAATAGATTGTCACATATTATTAACCCAAAAACAGGAAAGACGGTAATGCTCGCAGTTGATCATGGTTACTTCCAGGGTCCGACAACAGGGTTGAAGGATCTAAAAAAGACTGTTACACCCCTGATTTTCCATACGGATTGTTTATTTATAACAAGGGGAATGGTGAGAAACTGTATTGATCCAGGAAGCGATGTTGCAATATGTCTCAGGGTTTCAGGAGGACCAAGTATCCTTGGAGAATTATCTAATGAAGATATTACTACATCCATGGAAGAGGCAATTAGGCTTAATGCTTCCGGAGTTGGGATGTCTATCTTTGTTGGAGCAAAAAACGAAGACAGAACTATAACGAATCTTGGCAGATTGGTTAATGAGGCAGAAAGATACGGAATGCCTGTGCTTGCTGTAACAGCAGTTGGCAAAGAAATGGGAAGAGAAGCACGCTATCTCGCACTTGCATGCAGGATGGCAGCAGAGATTGGAGCTCATTTTGTTAAGACATACTACTGCGAGGATTTTTACAAGGTTGTGGAGGGATGTCCTGTCCCTATTGTTATGGCTGGTGGGAAAAAGATACCAGAGAGGGATGCATTGCAAATGACAGAAAATGCCATTAAAGAGGGAGCCTCAGGGGTTGATATGGGCAGAAATATTTTCCAGAGTGATAATCCTGTTGGTATGATTAAGGCGATAAGGGCTATTGTTCATAAAGGCGCCTCTGTAGATGAGGCTTTCGAGATTTACTCAAAGAAATAGTCTTTTCATTAATTTATAGAGCATTTGATTAAAACTCATAAAAGGGAGGATATAGTATTTTCGCTCATTCTCGGTCGCAGCGACCTCCGAGGGTCGCATCGACAATCCGCTTAAACACTATATCCTCCCTTTTATCGCTTTTATATGCATTATAATAGGATTACATAGATGAAAGCAGCTGTTTATTACAGCAATGACGATATAAGGATTGAGGAGCGCTCAAAGCCCTCTATATCCGATGGAGAAATCATGGTAAGGATGAAGGCTTCCGGAATCTGCGGAACGGATGTGATGCAGTGGTACCGTATAAAGAAAGCTCCCCGTGTCCTTGGTCATGAGATGGCAGGCGAGATTGTAGAGATCGGAAGCAATGTAGAAGGATTTAAAAAGGGTGACAGGGTATTTGTTTCTCACCATGTCCCATGCTATAAATGCTACCACTGTGTTCACAGGAATTATACCGCATGCGAATCGCTTCATACCGGCAATTATGATCCAGGAGGATTCTCGGAATTCATAAGAGTACCGGAAGAGAATGTCAGATATGGAACTTTTCTCCTTCCTGAAAGAGTGACTTTTGAGGATGCTGCGATGATTGAACCTCTGGGATGTGCAATTGCCGGAGAAAATCAATTGGGACTGAAGGAAGGTCAGACGGTATTGATAATAGGCTCCGGTGTTTCAGGTATTTTGCATATCCAACTGGCAAAGATAAGAAAAGACAAGGTTATCGCTACAGATATCGATGAATATAGACTGAATAAGGCTATAGAGTTTGGTGCTGATCATGTAATTGATGCAAGTAAATATTCTGTGAATGAACTAAAAGACGTCAACGATAATAGATTGGCAGATGTTGTGATTGTTTGTGCTGCTGCAAAACAGGCAATTGATAATGCCCTGTCTTCTGTTGATAGAAAAGGAAAGATTCTTTTTTTTGCAGTCCCCGAAACTGATATCAGTATTCCGTCCCAGAGATTCTGGAGAGATGAGATAACTGTAACATTTTCATATGGTGCATCTCCTGATGATCTTCAGGAAGCAATAAAGCTGATTGACAGTGGCAGGGTTAATGTAAGAAAAATGATAACACATAGAATTCCACTTTCTGATATTGGGCGAGGGTTTAAATTAGCCTCAGAGGCAAAGAATTCTTTAAAAGTAGTGGTAGTTCCTGATAACGATGTGCAAGGGTCTAAAGATTAAATTCTATCTAACGCGTACACCTGATAATCATATAGAATAAACGTGATTCAATTTATTGCAACAGTGAGGATTTACGGAGGAAGTCTGCATTAGAGTTAATTATTCTTATTAAAAGTTTCTCTCAGGAACTCAAATCCTTTTGAGAAGTAAATGTTACATATTCTGTTAGCCGTTTCTCTTTCGTTTGCATCGTAGAGAGCTTGAACAATGGCAACGATATCCTCTTTTTTGTAATCCGGGTAAGTCTCAGCATTAAGCATTTTCAGGTACAAGTTCCCAACCATTGCAGGTGTTTTCGTAACATGTCTGCGAAGATATTCTATAAAAAAACCATAGTTCCAATTCGCTCCTATAGCGTCCACGGAAATTTGTAACCATTTATAAACATCATCGTCAATCGTATCAACAAGAGAGAGCCACTTCCCTAATTTAGATGCGATGATACGATATTCATCTTTCTCAAGGTTTGGGGTTACTTTCTCTATTATCGCTTTCCACAAGGGCTTAATCTTGCGTCTAAGCTCTTCATCATCCCTGTCCCTGAATGTCCACATGAACGTGACAAGTTCAGATATGTAATCCGTATTATCAGTCTCGAACAGCTTACGTAGTAAACCATTCGCATCTGCCAAGACATCCCATCCCGCCAGATATCCAATGGTTATATTTTGAACCAGTTTGGCTGCTGCATGTTTATCGGCAAACGAGCATGACAGCCCTTTTTCATAGTGACCCTTATCACGCAAAAGTTTATATATTTCCTCATATACTGTCGAAGTCATAACAATATATCCAATGAAAGCGGCTTTCCAGTGTTTGTCGCTCTCAAGGTCAAATATTCTATTAAAATTACTGACTACCCATTGCTTATCAAGGTAATTCAGGTACGGAAGATACCAGCCAATAACTATTGAAAATTCTAAGCCGGGTTCTTTTGTTTTATCAAGACGCTCTGTAAACTCAGACTTTATAGATTCTATCCATCTGTCTTCTTTGTCTCCACAATAAAGCCGTGCGTAACGGAGTGAGTAATTTATGGCTGCCATGAACACTTTACCCTTTGATGAGTTTAAAACTGAAGTTACAAGGTCATTCATCATGCTCATGTCACTCTTGACGTTCTTAAGAAGAAGTAACAATATTTGTTCTGCTATTGGCAAAAGGTCAGGAGAGAAGGCATGTTTATCATTCTTCGTACCTTCCCGAATGAGGTCTGCTATCGTATCAGCAATCCAGCGATTATAGTCATACTTGCCTTCTTTCTTTTCTTCACTCCAAAAGCTACCGTCCTCTATTAGTTTCTTCATAAATGGCAGCAGCTCGTTCCAATCGAAATCCTTATTGTTCCTCCATGCTTCCTCAAATCCTCTAAGAAATTCGTGTTGGTATTTTCGGGGTACAGAGAGGAATGGATTTAAATCCGTCGAAAATCTTACCGAGTCATTAGATATAAACTTTCTGACAGAGGATGCAAGGTTTACTCTGGTAAAGTCCTCCCATAAGGGCTCACCTTCTTCTTTATATGAATTAATGTACATTGCAATTTCTTCATTAGTCTTTTTCTTAAACTCTTCCTCGTCTATTGGACTAACATCCTGAACCCAACCAACTCCCGATGACCAGGAATGAAATCCCGGATGTTCTATTGTTGCATCATTAATGGAATTGTAGGCTTCATAGCGTCGTTTGACTTCCTTATTGCCGGTATCGAGCAAGGCAAGGAACCATTCTTTCTTATAGTAGGCTTTGATGCGTTCTTCTTTTTCAGGGATACCAGACACCTCATCAGGAAAATAGAATTCTTGAGTTTCAATCCATTTAAGGATAGTCTCAATCTGTGTTTCGTCAAAACTCTTGCAGCGGTCTTTGAACAGTTCATAAAGCTCATGTATAGTCACACTGTTAAGTGGATTATAGGTTATGCTCCAGAGTAGATGGGACAATGCATCATAGTGATGATTTATCAGGTGATACGCCAGACGCTTAAATATATCATGCTCCTCACCGAGCATATCTTTTATTATGGGTTCAATTTCCTTTGGGTCTGCTGCCTCAAGCATGTCTCGCACGAAATGAACAAGCTGGCACTCATATCTATCCGGGAAACTCGTCTGCTCATGATCTTCTATTGCTGGTATCCATACACAGTTAAACTGAGACTTATCCTCCTTCAATATTTCCTGCATCTTCGTTATCGCAACATTGGCAGCCTCAACAGCGCAAATTTCAGAAATGCCCTTCTTGTTTTTATCTAAAGTTTCCTTCAGATAAAAAGGGTCGATAACTGAAATATATTCACGACTGTCCTCCTCATCTGATTTGCTGTAATGTAGAATCACATCGAGCAACCCTATTATCAGGTCCCTCGCACCTTCTCTTATCAGTTTGGGGAGGAATAGCTTGCCTATTTCATGGTCAAGTAGAGCTGTTCCTATGCTGGGGCGGAGCGCATCTTTAATAAACTGTATATGCTGAGCGCTTATATACAGAATGGGAAAGTGAGAGATGGTTTCTAACAGTTTCCAATCGGTTCTGTAGTTGTCTATCCTCTTTCCATATTCACGGTACGTAATAATACCATCGACAATCTCAAGCAACATCCTGGAAACTTCATCACTGGGGTTTTCCTCATTTTTTGCTGCCATATTCTCAAGCGCATCAAGAATATTCCAGTGTGAGACGGTATAGTAACCCTTCTTATTGGGCACCTCTTGAGGTTTTGGGTTGTTCTCAGGGGCGAAGTACCCTGCATCTCGTAATGGAACCAACCATTCGAAGGGCTTAGAGGCTACTGAAAGCTTTTTGAAAAAATGATCTTCCAAACTCTTGTCGTTTTTTATCAACTGAAGTGTTTTTGTTATTTTATCTATGGACATGTCTACTCCACTGCATCGTCAATGAGTCGAGAAGCGTCATGCAGATATCCGGTAACTTGGTTGATTTCCTCGTTCCAGCGTCTGATAACCTCTATGAGTTGCCTATACCCCTTAGCATCCTTCTCATAACCCAAAATGTTAATGCCAAGCTCGTTATAGTATGCTTGTTCATAGGCAAGAATGTTCTCCTCCCCACGGTAAAATCCAGAGGGTATGAAATGTCTCGGAGGCAATGTCGGATTTCTGGGATTATCCTTAAGTATGAACTCCAATATTTCAAATTCAGCGACACCATAACCTAAAAAAAGAACTGTAAACTCTCGAAAGATTTGTCCAAGGAATTTCTTGAACTCCGGATCCGTGTATCTTTTCATATATTCGGAGACTGTAAATATCAGAGAGGTTCTATCCCTGACAGAGCCATGAATATGGTACAGGTTTGTGTTATCTAATCTATCCGCTTTAAAGTCAGAAGCCCGGTAAAGAATATTCTCGGGATTAAAAAGCTTGTCGAAATGAGTATCAGCATTAGTGGTTATAAACAAGCCCCTTAATTTTACGATGTCACCATAAATATTGGGAGTCTCAATATCATCCCCTTCTTTTAACGCTTTATTCATCTCCTCGTAAAAGACATCCGCACGTTCCTTGTTGTGGAAGAGATGGTAACAAATCGTTATCGTTTTTTTATGATCTTGAATCTGGGAAAGGGTGTCTCTCTCTTTGTAGTTAATAATAAGTTCCCTGTGACATCTGTTGACAAGGTTTCTTGATAGCGCATCCCATCCTTCGCAGCCTACAAGTCTTGACACCCCCGCACCAATAAAGACAGCCAGAGTACCATCGTTCACGGCCTCCCTTATCTCGTCTGGGACTTCAGGTATGAGCGAAATGCCGTTACTCATTCCCCTTTCTCATCCAGAAATACAAGTTACAGTTTCTGCTCATCTCCGCAGATTCTATCATACTCACTCGGGTTTTTCACCGATTTCGCATTTTTCTATCTGGATATCATGACTTTTAGGATGATAACCAGAAACTCGATAACTTCACTTTATTAATTCGCCCTGCTTAACAGTTACCCAAAGAAACAAACGGTCCGAGAGCAGCCTGATCGTGTGTTGAGTACAGGAAGTACATCGCATGGGGATTCATGGATGGATATGTCACCCTGAAGGGTTGGTTATATCTTGTAACGTTTATAAATTTCAAGTCTCGTAGGGCAAGTGCAATGGTATGAAGAGCCATAAGAAAACCAGTAAGGGCAAGTGCTTTTGTTACTTTTAGTTTTTACAGCAAGAAATGCCCTTTGGACATCTCTTTCGATAGAACAGGTATCCCATGTGTCATTATTTAAACATGTAAAATTATAAGAACATTTTGTTGTTTGTTTCCTTATTTTATCGCTAACCTGATAAGCCATTGGGATTCCTTTAAGCTACTTTAATTTAATTAGAATACAAAATACTGATTTTGTCAAATATTTAGATTAAAAGTAGGCAACTCTATTTTGTTGATTCCTGTTTGTATTGTTGCATCATAGAACAAGATTTCAAAATCTCTCTTTCAGGAAGAAGGTGTTGAACTGTGCTCACACTATGTAAATCGAAGTTTTTGCTTTTACAGATATTCTTAAAAGAGTCTGACCTCTACAATCTCTCCTTCCTGCACACCAAGTTTCCTCAATGGAATAACGGCTGTCCCATCAGCCCTTGTCAAAGTCGTGATAAGGCCTGATTTACCGAGTATGGGCACAGCCCATATCTCTCCATTTCTTTCTTCGAGAGAAACCCCGATATGTTCTTCCCTTCCGGGACTTGAGGAGATGTTCTTTGCAACCCTTGCCTTAATAATCCTTCTCTTATTTTTAAATCTATCTTCACTTAATCCCGACTGAATTTCTAAGACAGGCTTAATAAATATCTCAAAGCATACATTAACTGCTGCCGGATGTCCTGGAAGACCGAAGATGGGAATGCTATCTACAATGCCACCTATCAATGGTTTACCGGGCTTTAATGATACACCATGGAACAAGACTCCCGGCTTTCCCATGTCGTTTATCACCTGTGCTGTCATATCCTTTGTGCCCACGGAGCTACCACCTGTAATCAAGACCATATCCGAATTTCTTAAAGACTCTTCAACAACATCTCTTATGATTTCATACGCATCACTGAAAATACCTTTTTTTACAGGGATTCCTCCAGCATTTAAAATTAGTCCTGATAAAGTATAGGAATTTATATCACGTACCTGGCCTGGTTTTATAGGTTTATCAGCAGGGACTATTTCATCGCCTGTAGATATAATAGAGACCCTTGGCTTTTCATAAACCCGCACATCTGTTATACCTAATCCAGCAAGCGCCCCTATGTCCTGTGGTCTTAATCTATGACCTGTCTTTAATACAATCTCACCTTTTTTTGCATCCTCCCCTGCCTGAATCACATTCTCACCTGGAGCAATAGGTTTTACGACTTCAATCATCTTCTCATCTACCTGCTGGGTGTGTTCAAGCATTACAACTGAATCCGCACCTTCTGGAAGCATTCCACCTGTTGCAATCCTTGCAGCCTCGCCTTTTTTAAGTTTAAAATAAGGCTTCTCACCCATCAATATTTCATCTTTTAAACTGAGGTATGATGAAAGGCTATCTGTAGCGCCGAATGTATCAGCAGAGTTTACTGCAAATCCATCTACTGTTGATCTGCTGAATGCCGGTAAATCTTCTGGTGAAACAATATCTCTTGAAATGATCATCCCATATGATTCTTCGATGGGCAAGTTATTTTCCTTAGCTCTTTTAAATGGAGAGTGTTGAAAAAGAAGTTTCAGGGCATCTTCTACCGAAATGAGTTCTTCTCTGCCAAGCATATCTTTCATAGTATTTGCCTAATCTTAATCTAAATTTATCAAGAGAGTAGCCGCAACCTTGAGGTTGCGTGGAATTTAATGCAATTTATAAGGATTTTAACATTATTTTTGATAGCAATTTGGTATTTGAACGCCGGCTAAAGCCTGCGGCTACAAGTTAGTAAAATAACCTTTACATGATTAAATTCAATTAAACTTATTCATAGTCTTATCCACACCTTCTGAAACAATTGAACAAATCGCATCCGCTGCCTTCTGTATTGTATCCTTGATTAACGTAATCTCATTCCTTCTGAATTTGCTCAGTACATAATCCTCAGCCAATACTCCCTCTTCCCTTCCTATCCCGATCTTTAATCTTATGAAGTCCTTCGAACCAATATTCTGTATTATTGATTCAACACCCTTATGTCCACCTGAGGAACCTGTTTTTCTAATCCTTAATTTACCTATTTCCATATCAAGGTCGTCATGGATGGCTATAAGATTTTCAGGTTGGACATTGAACTTCCCGAGTATTTTTTTAATAACAGGACCACTCATGTTCATGTAAAGAAGGGGTTCTATAAGCAGGGCATCATGTCCCTCAATAGATCCCCTTCCGATTCTGTACTTGTCTTTTTCTTTAAAATCTATTTTATGCCTGGAAGCAACTTCCTCTATTACCATAAAACCAATATTGTGTCTGGTTCTGGAGTATCTTCTACCCGGATTTCCAAGTCCAGCTATAACCCACATTATTAACTAACTTACTTTTTTTCTTTCTCTTTTTCTTCTGCTACTTCTTCTTTCTTGCCTTTCTTTACAACCTCGGGCTCTGCAACCTCGGGGGCAGCAGCAACTTCAACAGGTGCCACTTCCTCAACAACAGGAGCTATTATGTTAACTATAACTTCATCAGGATCAGTAAGAACCTTTATACCTTCTCCAGGTTTCAGATCACTAACATGGAGAGATTGGCCTATCTCAAGTCCCGAGATATCTATTTTTATATGGCCTGGTATCCTGTCTGGAAGACATTCGACCTCTATCTTTCTGAGCAGATACTGTAATATACCTCCGTCTCTCTTTACACCTATCGGCTCTCCGACAGTAGCAATATGCACTGTAACCTTTATCTCTTCTATAAGCGAGACCTCAAAAAAATCTGCGTGGAGTAATTCCCCTTTAATGGGGTCAAGCTGATAATCCTTTACAAGTGCGAGCCTGCTTTCGCCGTCTGCAAATTGAAGGTTTACCATCACCTGCTCACCTGCGGTTGTATTAATAAACTGTGCGAGCTCCTTTTGGGAAAATTTTACAGGGAGAGAATCTCCTCCCCTGTAAAGAATTGCAGGGATCATATTCTTTCTTCTGAGGTTACGCGCTGCTCCTTTCCCAAATTCCTTCCTCTTTTCTGCATTAATAGTTATCCTCTCCATCTCTCCTCCTTTATCCTGTTAGAAAGAATTTCTAACGGGGTTTGCACAAAAAGCGAACTTACTGAAGATTCCTCATGAATCCGTTTGATTGCCTCTCCAAGAAGAGGCGCTATACTTAAAACAGTAAGCTTTTTACACTGCTCTTTTTTGCTGTCAAAGGGTATTGTATTTGTTACAATAAGTTCCTTTATAGCTGAATTATTCACCTTCTCAATTGCTGATCCCGAAAGTACAGCATGTGTGCATGCTGCGACAACCTGCCTTGCTCCTTTCTTTGTCAATGCGGCAGCAGCCTGAATGATTGTACCACCGGTATCAATCATATCATCGAGTATAATAGTATCCTTTTTTTCAACTTCGCCTATTACGTTCATTATCTGAGAGACATTTGCTGCTTCACGCCTCTTGTCGACAATTGCAATAGAACACTGAAGCATTTTTGCAAAGGCCCTTGCCCTTTCAACACCACCTGCATCAGGGGATACAATTACAAGTTTTTTGGTGGTATATTTTTCCTGCACGTAATCCAAAAGGACAGGCGATGCGTAAAGATTGTCAACAGGGATATTAAAAAAACCCTGAATCTGAGCTGCGTGAAGATCCATTGTAAGGATTCTGTTTATACCTGCTGCTGTTATCAAATCAGCAACAAGTTTTGCAGATATCGGAACCCTTGGCTGAACCTTTCTGTCCTGCCTTGCATATCCATAGTATGGCATAACAGCAGTTATTCTCTTTGCAGATGCCCTCTTAAGTGCGTCTGCTATTAAAAGCAGTTCCATAATATTATAATTTATCGGCATACAGGTTGGTTGTAATACAAATACATCAGTCCCCCTTACATTCTCATTTATTTGTACCATAATCTCACCGTCACTGAATGTTGTTGCAGTAGCATCTCCAACAGGTATCTCGAGATAGGCTGCAACCTCTTTTGCAAGCTCTTTATGTGCGTTACCAGTAAAAAGTTTAATCCCCTCCGGCATTGTTCCTCCTTCACAAAAAGTTCGAAGTTAAAAACTTTATGAGATCAGTTTATTTTACTTTTAACTATTAACTTCTAACTCTGGATTTTGCAATGCAAAATCCACTTGGCTGGGGCGGGAGGATTCGAACCTCCAGATGGGAGATCCAAAGTCTCCTGACTTGCCATTTGTCGACGCCCCACCTATATAATTGTATTAGCAACCTTGCACCAGTACCAAAGGGATCTCCGATTCTGCCCCAGCGGATCTCCGACTCGTCGGACAAGTCCGATAGAACCTATCTCTTTGGCTACAGAGGATGCTATCTCTTTTGACTTAAAAACACCAAAGACTGCAGGACCGCTGCCACTTATTGCGGAAATTACTGCTCCTCTTTCCAACAGTCTATACTTTATCTCCCTGACAACAGGGTATCTTTCAATAACAACCTTTTCAAGGTCATTATTGAGCTTGGTGCTGAGAGAGGCAAAATCCTGCTTTTCAAAGGCCTGACAGAAAAGTTTAATATCAACAGTTTTTTTTGTCAACCCATTGATATTTAGCTTATCGAAGGATGTATAAGCCCACGCTGTAGAAACAGAAAAAGTTGGTTTTACAAGAAGAAGCACGATAGAGGAGTTAATCTTAAATGGAGTAACCTTTTCGCCTCTACCTTCCACTAAGGCAAATGGACCGTTTAAAAAAAACGGGACATCAGAACCTATTTCCGCACCTATTGAACTTAACTCTCTGTTATTTAAACTGAGACCCCAAAGCGTGTTAAGCCCTGAAAGGGTATATGCTGCATCGCTACTTCCCCCTCCAAGTCCGGCACCAATTGGTATGTTTTTTTGTAAGACTATCTTTGCACCTTTTTTGTAAGATGTATATTGCTTGAGAAGAGATGCAGCCTTGTAAACGAGATTATCGTCAAGAGGTATATCTGAATCACTCACCACCTCTATCGTATCTGAATGATCAAACATCAGGTTATCATAAAGGCTGATGCATTGCATCAGGCTAATAATATTATGGTAACCATCATCCCTTTTCCCGATGACTTTAAGAAACCAGTTTATTTTTGCAGGGGCCCTCAATGAAAATGATGAGTGAAGGGCGGGGAACAACGAATTTTTCATTTTAGATCTTGAATCTTTTTCTCTAATCTCTCTTTGAGACTTTCTTCTTTCTCGTTAAACTCCATTGCTTTTTCCCAGTATTTCTTAGCCTTTTCCTTGTTGCCCATAGAGTTATAGACATCTCCTATATGTTCAAGTATAACAGGATCATCCTTTACTATTTCAGAGGCCCTCAGTAGATTTTTCAGGGCCTCATCATGTTTACCTAATTTAAAATAAACCCATCCGAGGCTGTCTATGATATAGCCGCTGTCAGGTTTAAGTTCGAGGGCCCTGTTTATGAGTGAATGCGCTTCTTCGAGGTTTATACCCTTTTCAACATAGCTGTAGCCTAAGTAATTAAGTGCGTCTGCATGTTTTGGGTTAATCTCAATTACCTTCTTCAAATACACTATCATTTCATCAAATCTATTTGTTTTTTCATATACTATGGCAAGACTAAAATTTAACTCATCATTATCATTAAAACGGCTGAGCGCATCTTTCAGAATAGCCTCTGCCTTTGCATAATCCTTTTTGTGGAGATAACTTGCGGCAAGATAGAGATAAACCTCAGGTTTTTCCTTTTCGAAACCAAGTATTTCTTCATAAACAGCAATCGCGTCATCATCTCTATTAAGCTTCGAATATAAATATCCGAGATGAAAGAAGGCACCAATATTCTTCGGCTCCTGTAAAATTATTTTTTTTAACTCTGAGACAGCTTCTTCATCTCTCCCTATCTCCTCAAGGGATATAGCAAGGTAGTATCTAATAGATGTAGTATCAGGTCTGGCTTCAAGTACGACCCTGAATTCTTCTATGGCCCTGTCAAACTGCCTGTCTTCAAAATAGAGTATTCCGAGTTTTGTATGTATATCAAAGTTTGCAGGCAGCTGGTCGCTTATCTCTTTAAACTGCTCTATTGCTTTATCCGTTGCCTTTTGCCTGAAATAAATCTGTGCAAGTCTTTCTCTGGCCCGGAAATTGTGGGGGTTTATAGCGACCGCCTTATTGTAATATTCCTCTGCCTCTTTAAGGTTGTCTTTACTCTCACTGATTAACCCTAAATTAAAATATGCTGCATCAAAATTAGGTCTCTGAGCGATCGCTTTTTGGAAATATTCTGAAGCCTTTTCAATATCGCCTTTATCAATATTTATTGAACCGAGATAATAAATTGCCATCATATTATCAGGGTATATCTTGATAAGTTTCTCAAGAATATCGATAGCCTTATCATATTCCTGCGTAGAAGCATAAAGGACACTTAAAAAAAGGGCTGCTTCCTGATTATCCGGCTTTATCCCAAGAACCTTCTCGTATATTTTTTTTGACTCTTCTGACCTTTTCTGACTGTTATAAAGCTCACCGAGCAGCATAAGTGCAGGTATATAATCAGGTTCTGTTTTAATGCTCTCCTCAGTAAGTGATATAGCCTCAGTTACCTTTCCGGTTCTGAGAAGCATATAACTAATCTGTGTCTTGAGATAGGAAGATGAAGGATCCATCTTAAGCGCCGCATTATAATATTCAAACGCATCTTCCCACTTTCCTTCTTTCTCTGCAATGTAACCAAGGATATACTGATAATAAGCATCTTTTGGCGGAATAGGCCTTTCTTCCAGCACTTTTACCTGTTTTGCAGTACATGAAATTGTAAAAACAGACAAGAGTAATAAAGGTATTATTTTTAGAAACATGTTTAATTATGACACAAAGATAAGATTGATAACAATATGATAGAATTTTATATGGAGTTTTTTGATGTCTTGTTTCCAATAAACCTCGGTCCTCTAACTTATAGATGGAATGAAGCACTCTCAGACATTGTAAAGCCTGGCATGATTGTGAGTGCACCGCTTAAGAACAAAACTACCAAGGGGATTATTATGGGAAAGTCTTTAGTCGTCCCGTCTGGTGATGTAAAAGATATACAGAAGTTTCATGGTGACGCTCCGGTACTAAGCGGTAATATGATTAATCTAATCAAGTGGATGTCCGAATACTACTTAACTGAGCCTGGCATAGTGTTAAAAAACATGCTACCGAAAGAAGCATTTACAAGGGTAATAAAAAGGAATACAAAAGCTAAACAAACACCAGATTACCCATTAAATATTATTAATATCGATAATAGTATAATGGCCGGATTTATTGAATCGATAAACAAAAATGTATACAGGACATTTCTCTTCCATACCCCGTCTTCTATATATGAATACTCATTCCTGACAAAGATACTTACAGGAATTGAGAATGCAATCATTCTTCTTCCGGAGGTATCACTTATTAATAGCCTTTATCCACTTTTAAACGAGAGTTTTGGAGAAAGGGTGTGCCTCTTTCATAGCGGGTTGAGCAAGGGGAAAAGGTCTGAGTCAATAGAGAGGATTCTTTCAGGTCATTCTGACATTGTACTTGGTACAAGGTCTGCTGTATTTGCTCCGATGAAAAAAGTCTCCTTAATTGCTGTACTACATGAACATAGCTGTTCTTATAAGCAGGAGGGTGGTCTGCATTACAGTGGAAGAGATGTTGCAGTAATGAGGGGTTACTTTGAAAGGACAACCGTGCTTCTTTCATCCATATGTCCCTCCATCGAGTCTCTATATAATTGCAAATCCGGCAAATACACTTTATTAAAAGCATTAGATGATATTAAAAATCCCAGGGTCAGGATAATAGATATGAGATATGAAAAACTTCTCAAACCATATCTATCAAAGACGGTCATTGATGCCTCTAAGAGATATATTAAGAATGATAAAAAGGTTATGTTTGTGATAAACAGGAGAGGATACTCAACACTTCTTCAATGTGCGGATTGCAATCATATAGAGGAATGTCCTGATTGCAGAATCCCCTTAGTCTTCCATAAACAGGACATGTCAATGAAATGCCATTACTGCGGATACATAATATCTCAAATACCTGAAAGTTGTAGCAGATGTAAAGGCTATAATTTAAAATTACTCGGTGCAGGTACACAGAGGGTCCAGGAAGACATTGAAGAGCTGATCGGGATAAAAACCCTCAGGCTTGATAGTGACAAGGCACAGAAAAGGTCAGAGATAGAAGAGTTGATCGGGGCTAAATTCAGGAATGACGGCAGGATAATTGTCGGGACAAAACTTTTGACAAGAAGGTTAGGGCTCACCGGAGGATTTTCCATGGCAGCCATTCTAAATACAGACCTCTTCCTCAATCTCCCTGACTTCAGATCTGCTGAGAAGACATATCAGGAAATCTCATCCATAACAGATAAGATTGAGCCTCACGGCGAGATATTCATCCAGACAAGGATGCCTCAAAACTACCTGTATAAATACCTGAAAAATTATGACTATACTTCTTTCTTCACAGAAGAACTGAATAGGCGAAAAGCCCTCCTCTATCCGCCGTATTCAAAACTATTGCTCATCAAATTTACAAGTAAACGGAATATATCGAAGGAGATATCCGCGATTATTGGAAAAATAGACAAAGAGGTAGAAATTCTTGGCCCATCTGCCTCAAAGAACACTCAGGGCAAAAACGAGTTCAAATTGCTTTTGAAGTCCTCTATCCGGGAAAAACTTCATTCTGTAGCCAGAACCTTTATGGAATCATTTAAAGACTCTAAAGAGGTCATGATAAGAGTAGATGTTGACCCTATATCGATTTAGGGTGTGGAGATTGCATTTGACCTGCCAAACAATGTCTGATTTGTTAACATTGTAAATTACCTCCAAACAAACACTTATCAGAAGTTGAAACTATTGATGATTAGCATGAATAAAATACGCATAACGCGAAGCTAACCGGCCGCCTGCTTTTTGGCGGCCAGTGTTGAGCGCTTGGTTAGGCGAGCATTGGGAACCAACTTAATTTCCAAGCGACAGCCGACTGCCCGTGCATATTTTTTAAGCGTTGTCAGAGACGGGGCATGTTTACCCGCTGCTTCCAAACGTGACACCGCACTTTTTGTCGTCCCCATCAACTCTGCAACGGCTTCCTGAGTGAGACCGAACTTGGAACGAGCGGCAAGCATCTCACGGGTAAGACGGTACTCTTCTTCCAGATCCTCGTACGCTTTTCTAAATTCTTTCCGTTTCAAGGCTTTTTTAAGGAAAGCCTCATGATCATGCGAAACGGGTTTGTACTTTAAATCAGCCATTTCGTACCTCCTTCATTCTTTTCCGGGCAAGGCGTAATTCTTTTTCCGAAGTTTCTTGAGTTTTCTTTACAAAAGCGTGAAGTATCACTACACGTTGATCGACGACAAAACAATAAAATACACGTCCAATGCCTTCGCGACCGCGTGGCCTCAATTCAAAAAGTCCATCGCCCATGGCGCGTGAATGCGGCATCCGCAGATTCGGGCCAAACTCCATCAAGAGTTCTACCAACCGTGCATAATCAGCCAATATACCATCGGGCCAGACCTCGATCTCATCTTTGACGCGCGCGTGGAAATACTCGATAGTATATTTCATGTTCTTAATGTTAGCAATTATGCTAACCTCTGTCAAGTGATATTTATCATCGAAATTAAGTATAAAAAATGCGTGGGATGGCAGGCTGGCTTTAAACTTTGTGATGTGTTTTTGCGGTTCTATTTTCCAATTATCATTTTAATGAGACTATAAACAGCATAGATGCCCATTCCGAAAACGGTAAACAAGAATACCGCTATCAAAATATAGACTTCTCGTCGTCTCCCTCTGTCGAGGGCAGTATCCGCCTTCTTGTTGATAACCGACGATATGAAGTCCGCTATTCTATCTATTAAGCCTTCCATAGTCTCTTTACACAGGCATTAACGAGTCTGTAGAAAAAGTCCAAAATCAAATATTGATTTCATTTATTTCTTATGTTGTTCAAATTGGCAACGTCCCCTATTGTCGTCCCCTATTGTCATGTATCATAAACGAACCCCGCTTTACACGAAATTACCAAAATCAGCTGCATAATCTTGTTCCAGCGTGTTCAACCGCTTCATAAAATTACCATAGATTCTGAAGAGCGACGGCAATTCCCTCAGACGATATTTGCGCATGAACTTGATCTGATTCTTGAGGGACCGGGAGCCCTTGTACAGGGCAATCAGCTCTCTATAAAAGTCCTTCACCGGCAATATAGTCGGCAGGAGCGTATGGAAGAAATCGAAATAGTCATAATTGGAATTGATAAGTCTGTCCTTGACATCATTATACAGGTCGGTTCCCGGCAGAGGAGTCAGTACCGAAAAGCCGACAAAATCGAGTGCCAGGTCAAGGCAGTATTCCCGTAAGTCTGCGAAGTCCCTCCTGTCGAATTCGGATTTCACAATAAACATGGGGAATATATCGATACCGAGACCCTTAAGTACCTGCACTGCTCTTACATTGTTTTCAACGGTTGATCCCTTGCGAATCAAATTCAGATCCGTGTCACGAATAAACTCAAGCCCCACGAAAACACGCTCCAGGCCTATTTTTTTCCACTGCTCAACCAGCTCCGGATGCTTCGAGATCGTATCACTTCGTCCGTAAAGGAAATAGCGTTTTTTAATCCCTTCCCGCTGGATGAGATCTGCAAGTATTTCCATGCGCTTCGTATCCAGCAACGATTCATCATCGGAAAAGAACACATACTTCTCATCGATCGTGCCCAACTCTTCTACAATACACTCCGGTTTCCTGGTAAGATAACGCCCCCCTGTCAATTTCCAGAGAGCACAGAATTGGCACCTGAAGTGGCATCCCTTCGATGTACGGAGCGAGGCAAGGGGCCTCATCCACTCGCTGAAATATGATTTTCTATAATCGGCTGTAATATCCCTCCTGGGGAAGGGAAAAGCGTCAAGATCAATGCCTTGATCTCCCTGACGTAACACAAGGGCGCCGTGTTCCATGCGAACAGCCCCCGGAATCCCCGACAGGTCCATTTTCTTTTCCAGTCGTACAATGACCTCCCGGAAGGGAAAGACACCTTCGCCTACAACAATGATATCTATAAAAGGTGTATAAAAATCTTCGGGTATCACTGTTGCGTGGTGTCCCCCGACAATTGTAACGATATCAGGGTTGAATGTCTTGATTTGCTGGAAAAGCCTTTTCACAGGGTTTACGTGCACGGTATAAGACGTGATGCCTACAACATCAGGCTGATAATTACGAAGGAGTAAATCGAGATCATGATCGAGCCTCATATCAAGGATGCGGACATCATGGTCTCCGGCAACGCCGGCGGCAAGGTATTCAAGGGCAAGCGGTTCGTAAATGGCAAAATCTTCACCTCCCAATGCCTTCTCAGGTTTTGCAGGCTGTACAAGCAGTATCTTCATTTATCACTCCCCATAATGCCATTGAGATATTGGTCAGTCATTGAAGCGAGAATATCCGCAACCATTTCTACAGACATTTCCGGCATGCGGAAAAGCATGATAAGTGCTCCGATGTACAAAGAGAAAATCGAGCCAGCGGCTACCGTGGAATCCAGTTTCGGCCTAATAATGCCGCGAGTCTTTTGTTCCTCTATTATGCAAGATAAGAACTGGACGTACTGTTCAGACTGCTTTGTGATGTTTGGGGTTTCGCTTGTGGGCTCAAATATTGTATAGCGAATAAGCGCCCTGTAGAGGTTTCTATTTTTGTCGTAGAACCTAAAAAACCCCTTCGCCAGGTACATTAAGCGATCAAGGAGCTCCAAGTCTTTAGGCATCGAGGCTACGAGTTCAGACAGAGCATTTTCAATATCTCTGTTAAGGGCCTCTTCAAGCAATGCTGTCTTACTCTTAAAATGTACAACCACAGAGGCGGGGGATACGCCAGCTTTCTCGGCTATGTCCCTGATGGTGCATTCCTCCATGCCTTTTTGAGCAAATAGCTTGCGCGCAGCTCTTAATATCAGTCGCCTGGTTTCTTTTTTAGATGCCTCACGTCGATTCATAAAATTAAATCTGTTTAATTAGTAAATTAGTTTAATTTTATCTGACTTTTTTTGTCAAGATATTTTTATTGTGCCTTTGGATTCGGGTTGTAAAAATAGACCAGCAGAAAGTCTGAATATTTTTTCTTATAATATCGGGAGTTCTCTAAATGGTTAGAATAATTCTTTGTTCATTTACTCAGGTCTTACGCTATTATCTCTCTTCTGAAGTTTTTCTATCAAAATCATCCATTTTACCAGCCAGACTCTTCCAGTTGCAGGTCTGTATGAGTTTGACCATTTGATGCACGGCTCCCCTTTCAATGATCTTCCATCTTTCGGATTCTTTTTCCACTCCGTAGAAGGGAAGCATTATGAAAAAGGCCTGGTCCGTATACTTCTTTATGGGTGTGAGCACATCTTCCCGCCTCGTATAATACGGGTCTTCACCCTCAGCACACTGCTTGCCGAAAACATTGAACTGCCTGCATGCAATGGGCCGCATAGGGTGTACTGAGCAGACCCCGTCCACCAAAAATGGGCAGGGGTCGTTTTCGTTGTGATATTTAAGTTGCTTCCTGAGCACTTCCCGCTCAGGACCGGATATCTTTTCCGTGGTATACCAGGACAAACCTACCAGTTCCAGGGGATAAACAGGGATAGTTTTATGGGTCCAGCAACAGTTTGAGCATCTCTTGCTGCAAGCCAATTTTTTACCCTTTTGTTCCTCCAACTTAATAACCTCAGCAATGCCTTTATCCACTATGTAATAGGCGTCAAGAAGCATGGAGAGCCAGGGATGGATCGCATCATCAACTGGGAAGGAGAGTCTTTTTGGCTTGTTGTAGCCTGCATTCATCTTTTTTGTAACCGTCGTTTTCACCTTATATCAATTTAGGGTGTTTTGTGCTTAGAATTTCCCTGGCACGTTCAATATCATTTCTTATCTGCTTTTCAAGACTGAGAATATCAGGGAAAAGTTGTTCGCCCCTTAACCTGTCTATAAAAAATATCCTGATATCCTCTCCGAGGAGGTCACCGGAAAAGTTGAACAAATGTACCTCATAACTTACATCAATGTTACCAAATGTCGGGTTTTTACCGATATTTGCAACCCCTTCATAGATGCAGTTATTAAAACCTACTCTGATGGCATATACACCTTCCTTTGGTGCAATTTCAAGAGGGGTTGTTATATTTGCAGTGGGTATATTTAAAAGGCTTTTACCTCTGCCTTTACCTTTTATCACACTACCCTCTATTGAGTAAGCTCTTCCAAGGAAGGTTGATGTATCGTAGACAGCTCCCTTCAAGAGCAGGCTTCTTATACTGCTGCTGCTAACAATATTTCCATAAACCCTGACATTACTAACTGCCTTGACCCTGAATCCGTATTTCTTTCCTCTCCTTTTCAATAGTTCTACTGTGCCTTTTTTATTTTTTCCGAACGCATAATTAGTTCCTACGATTATTTCTTTCGCATTTATTTTTTTTACAAGCACATCCTCGATAAAATCATCAGGGAGTAGGTTAGCAAACTCTTTATTGAAGTTTATGCAGAGCAAGACATTTACACCCATTTCCTCAATCAACTTTGCCTTTTCCTCAAGTGTTGTAAGTATCCTGATCTCTCTCTCGGGTGCAAGAACCTTCATCGGGTGGGGCTCGAATGTAACAGCCATTGATGTCCCTTTAATCTCTTCAGACCTTTTTAACACTTCGAAGATTATTTTCTGATGACCGAGATGGACACCATCAAAATTGCCTATAGTTAAAACTGTATTAGGATAACTCTTGTTTAAGGCTTCGAGCCCTCTGATTATCTCCATCTTATGCCTCTTTAAGAAGTTTTTTACAGATTATCTTAACTTGTGCCATTGTCTCTTCAATTGTGCCGTTGTTGTCTATTACAAAATCAGACCGCTTGATTTTTTCATCTACCGGAAGCTGTGCCTTTAATCTGAGAAGCGCTTTCTCTTTTGTAATACCATCCTTTTTGAGGCGATTTAATGCGATCTTCTCTTTTGTATGTACTGTAATTGTCCTGTCAAACCTGTCTTCATATCCTCTTTCATAAAGCAAAGGAACAGCTATTATTATAACCTTATCCTTCCTATTTATTTCATCTAATAAAAAATTTATCCTTTCAAATACAAGTGGATGAAGTATATCTTCAAGAGTGTGCCTTAATACATCATCTTTAAATACTAAATCTGCAACCTTTTTTTTGTTCAGACTGCCGTTCTTATAAAATACCTTTTTACCTAAAAGTCCCTTGACTTTTTTGAGGACATCCTTCTCTGTAAGAAGCGATTCAACAATATTGTCTGCATCGATTATAATCACACCAAGCTTTTTAAACATAGGAAGGACTGTGCTCTTCCCCATCCCATAATTCCCGGTCAGCCCTACAAGAAGCATAAACAATATTATACACCAACTTAATTATGTTATTATTTAATCAAAAGAGTTTCTTGAAGCCCTATTTGCGGATTCTTAAAAATTCCCTCCCCATTCACGGGGAAGGGATAGGGTGGGGGTGAGGTGATTTTCAATGGAAAGAAAGGTTACATATTTTGAAAAAGCAGGGGCTGAGAATACTGCCGCATGTCTTGAGATTGTTAAGAATACAATCGTACATCAGGGGTATAAACATATTGTCATTGCCTCGACAACAGGTGAGACAGGTCTTTTGTTTTCAAAAGCATTAAAAGGATGCTCAATTAATATTGTTGTGGTAACTCACTCATCCGGGTTTAAAAATCTGAATGTCAATGAAATGTCTGATAATGTAAGAAAAAAGATTGAGGCATCTGGTGCGAAGGTCTTTACAGGTTCGATGCTTACTCACTCCATAGAGACATCTTTTTCAATAAAGTTCAGCGGTCTTTATCCAACACTCATTGTTGCTAATTCCCTGAGACGCTTTGGTGAGGGATCTAAGGTTTGCTGCGAGATTGTGATGATGGCTGTTGATGCCGGCCTTATTCCTGAAGGTGAAGAGGTCCTTGCGGTTGCAGGTACAGCAAAAGGTGCTGATACTGTGCTGGTTATTAAGTCAGCCGCCTCCAAGAGGTTTCTTGACCTCAGGGTACTTGAGATACTTGCAAAACCGAGGGTTTAAGTCACCCTCCATTCACAAGTTCCTCGAAGCTCAGGAGGCTGAGAATATTATCCTATACCTTCTTAAAAGTTGACTAAGTACAAAAAAAACAGCCCCCGGAATCCGGGGGCTGTTTGGCTGTAACTCTTTAATAAAGTATATCCGTGCACTGTATTTGACAAGGACCAGCGACAATCGGAGGGCCAGTCTTGGCTGGGCATTTGATCACATAACTTCCTGCAGCCGGCATGTCTGGAATGCATTTGTATCCACATGGATAGGGATCTTGTGCCCCAAGGCCGGAGCCAGTAATGCAAGTACCCCATTCAACATGAAACCCTGAAGCGCAGGGGTTAGCAGGATGGGTACGGTCACAACGAGAACCATCTGGTTTCATAGTGAATCCGGTAGGACAGTGAGGTATTACTGTTTGTGTTGTCCCTGTTACACCTGGTTTTATCTGCTTCTCTGCAGACCATCCCATAGAAACCAGGCTTATAAGGAAACAAATTGACAAAATAACAATTATTAAACATTTGAAATTCTTCATAACTCCTCCTTATTGATTTAATATTTTAAAAATCTCCCAGAGAACCCTTACCTGTTTCTTTGTTACTCAGCTCAGATTTGTTCACCCCCCTTCTTTTTCTTGAGCCTGCCGCCCTCTATAATATCACAAAAGGCTCCGAGCGGTGTAAATCATTTCCTACTTCATTCTTGAAAGCGACTTCTCGGCCACTTTTCTTGCAAAACCGAACTCTGTTGCCTTTATGGAACATTTATGCTGTCTGTCTTGAATATAAACCATCTTATCTGACTTTCTTCGATTTCATCTCCTGGACCACCTCCTGTAACAATCCAGTAATATTTCCGGCCTGGATTGAAAATCTTTGTGAGGATGCTCTCCGAAAAAGTATAAGAAGTATCACCGGTACAGAATGAAAATACAGGTTTTGATTTGGGATCTTCATAAAACTGAATTGAATACGTGGATAAGGTATTCGTCTTTCCCCACTCGAATTTAACAGGCCCATATTCAAGCATAGATTCATCGGACGGCGATACAAGCTTTATGGCAATAGGGCTGCCTTTGAACTCGGCTGCTTTAACAAAATAAAGAATGGAAGGCAAAGGCAGACTTTCCGGTGGATTTGAAATAACAAATTTCACGATATACGTGCCCGTGTCAAAAGTTGGAAGAGGCGGTATTTTCGGCGTCTGTATAGTTACGCTGCCCCCGAAAGTGAGATGCTGATTTACATATGACAGAATTCTACTGTCGACTTGCCAGTACCCTTGAAAAAGTCCGGAACCCGTAAAGGTTATATCGGCAAATGCCTTGAGGTCAGGATAATCCCTCATTACGGTAGTGTCTGCCCGCCTGTTTTCAAAATAGAGTTCGATTCTTTTGATACTCAAGTTTGCTCCGGGTTGTGCCGCAAGGAGCAAATTCACTGAAGTATCTTCTGATGCGGCATGGCCGAATAGATTAATATTAGAGCCGGTTGCAGCGGGTGACTGCAAGGCATTGCTTAATAGTGTGAGAAAAGAAAGTAAAATAAATACGATAAGTAAGCCGCTACGTTGCATATTTCAACCTCGTACGTTTACCAATTTTGATTTTTGAATTTTGAATCATGGTTTGACATTGAAAAATTACCTAACGTTTCCTGAAAGAAAAGCTCCATGTACCACTTTCTCCGATGATATTGTTTCCACTGTCAAAGCCTTCTACTTTCCAGTAATATTTCTGGCCTGGAGAAAAAATTTTCTTGAAGACGATTTCAGGCAGCGCGTAGGACGCATCTTTTGCATACGCGGAAAATATGGGCTTTGAGCTGGGATTATCAAAGAACCGGATCAAAAAAAGTGTTGTTGTATTAAGCTTTTCCCACCCAAATTTAATAGGCAAATATTCAAGAACGGAATCATCCTCGGGGGATATGAGCTTTATGCTGAAGCGCTTACCTTCAAACTCGGCAGAGGTGACAAAATAGATGATGGAAGGCAAAGGTATTTCCGTAACAGGGCTTGTGATAATGAACCTGATGATATGCGAGCCTGGATCAAATGTCGGCAAAGGAGGTATTTCAGGAGTCTGTAAGGTAATACTCCCTGCAAAGGTGAGGTGCTGGTTTACTGTGCTTAAGACCCTGCCGTCCACTTCCCAGTATCCTTGTAGTAGCCCTGAGCCAACAAATCGAACGTCTGCATATGCCTTCAGTTTTGGATAATTCCTTTCAACAGTTATCTCTGCTCTCCTGTTTTCAAAGTAAAGCTCGATCCTTTTTATGTCAAAAGCTGCTCCCGCCTCTGTTGTGATCATGAAGTCCACAGAGGCAGTGAGGTTGATATCGGTGCTGGTAAATGTCCTCATATAGGTAAATCTGTTTGACCCCATTTTCAGTGCCCTATCTATTATTCTTACAGGTACGTTTATTGCCTCAGAAATGTTTCCCGAACCGTTCCTGATATTCACAGTTAAGAGAATTGAATTGGTCCCGATTATTTCACTGCCGACAATAAAGTTCCCGGCAGAGGAGGTTAAGGTTGTATTCAATGAAGAAGTTCCTGTGAATTGGTAAAGAACGCTTGCAGTACTGCTATAGCCCCTTGGGATACTAAGAGATGAAGGGACAACATTCACTGAAATAGTAATTGGTGGCGGAGGTGATGGCGGAAGTGACTGTACCTGAAGGGTAAATGTTTCCTGAACACTCTGCGCTCCTGCAGCACAACTGTCTGTAGCTCTTACTGTAAAAGAGTAATTACCTGCTGCTGTTGGTGTGCCGGAAATAAACCCGGTAATATTAAGATTCAATCCTGGTGGAAGTGAACCTGAGATAACACTGAATGTAAGCGGTGCTTGCCCTCCTGATGTATGCAACTGATATGAATATCCCAGGCCGACAGTTCCTGTAGACAGCGTTGATGGAGAAGCGATACTTAGAACCGGACAGGGTGCCGGATTTATTGTTATGGAAAATATTCCCTGGATATTCTGTGCACCTGCAGAACAACTATCTGTTGCACTTACAGTGAAGGAATAATTGCCCGCAGTTGTTGGGGTACCCGAGATGTTACCTGATGAGCTCAGGCTTAATCCAGGAAGTAGTGAACCAGAGGCGAGGCTAAAAGTTATAGGTGCCTGTCCACC
>JBGQLV010000006.1:0-73522 GCA_041500225.1 Thermodesulfovibrionia bacterium
TAAATGAACAATTGATCCACTGGGAATATATCTATAATTGTGTCAGACCACATCATTCATTAGGAAATAAAACACCATTGCAATTCTTAAAAGCTCATGGCATTATTGACGATGATAAACCCCTCTATCAGTCTCATATGTAGGGAACGAGTACATATAGTTGTTTCTTTGAATAAAATTTAGTAAAATGCTTATGGTATAATGGTATAGTTTATTATGATATTTTATGCAAAAAGGTGTTTTCCCGGGAATTATATATTCAAGAGGGGGGGGTGATAAATAGGCAAATATATGAGGTTTTTATTTTGAAATTATTCAATTAAAATCTTCATTAAGGAGGTGTGGAAATGAATGTGGTAGTCTTTAAAAGAATTTTCATAATGGTGATTGTCCTGTTATCCTTAAATATTCTCATCGGATGTGCAGGCATGGAATTCGCACCCAAAGATGGTATCTGGTATTACCCTAAAGAACTAACCGCGGCAGATCGGGCTGTTGAGGATGCTCGTAAGGCAGGTAAAGACAAGAAATGTCCTGAGGAATTTAATGATGTGAAAAATATGAAGGACGCTGCCTATAAGATTTACACATCATGCAGGACTAAAGAGGGAATCGATCTGGCAAAGGATGCAACTAAAAATGCAAAGGCCCTCTGTAAGGTTATTGACAGGATGACTTTAATGGTTAATTTCGACTTTGACAAGTCGGTAATAAGAGAAGGCGACAAGGCAAAGCTAAAGAAGGCAATCGATTTTGTTAAAAAATACCCCGGCTTCAAGATTAAAATTGAAGGACATACCGATTATATCGGTACAGAAAAATATAACCAGGGTCTTTCAGAAAGAAGGGCTGGGGCTGTAATGAAATATCTTGTCAAAGGAGGCGGTATTGACGGGAAAAGACTCACGGCAGTTGGTTATGGTGAATCAAAACCTGTAGCCTCAAATAAGACAAACGAAGGCAGGGCTAAAAACAGGAGGGTGGAAATCCTGATTTTAGCTGATTAAGATTGTTCGGGATAGGGCCTTATTCATTATAATAAGGCTCTATCTTGACGTCTTATCATAAGGGTTTGTGTTACAATGTTTGAAGAAGCGGAGAATAGCTTCGGTTTGAAAAGTAGATATGTTCTTTCAGTATATTTATGAATCTCGCAGAGTTCGTTGTGGGAGAGGGAAACCTCTGCTCCTGTCAGCCGTCTTCTATGTATTGACAATTCTAACTTTAATATTGATTTGTTACGATAATGACATTTCTGATGGTAATGATCCGCCGGTCGTTGCATTGCAATCGCCGATCATTATTTATCATGCCGGAGATGAAGTAAAATTAATAAAATTAGTGAGCGATTCAATTAATCTTGCTTTAGCGGATAAAATTCCTCCGCTGAACAAGGCACCGCCAGTACAGTTCTGAAAGTCCGATTTCTTAAATCATAATCAGAATATTTTGATTGATTCTATATTGGAGGTTACCATGTTTGGATTAGGATTACCCGAATTAATAGTTATTTTTGTAGTTGCCCTTTTAATATTTGGCCCGAGTAAACTTCCATCACTTGGAAAGAGCTTAGGTGAGGCAATAAGAGGATTTAAGAAAGCGCTTGAAGACGAACCAATGAAAGAAAAAAAAGAAATGGAAAAAAAATGATTTCTTCGAGTTCGTGTCAGGCATAAGATATGATTGTAAATGGACGAAAAAGGCGACAATAAGAAAAATATTGCACGGCATATTGAAATCATCTGCAATGACGATAATGATAATTAGTAAGGATTCTGAAGGAGAGAGAAAAATGAGAGAAGTTGAAATCCCAACAGGAGATTTTGCAGCTGAATCCTGCTATCACTAAGGAATTAAACTTGCGAGCGGGGAAGAAATTATTTACAAGCCTGAGCGAATATCTTAACAGTCAGTCCAAAAGATTCCTGCTGACGTGGTGTTCCGCAGTTGTTCTTCTCGTCGGAGTCGCTGATTATGTGACCGGCAGAGAGCTAAGTTTTTCAATATTCTATTTGCTGCCGATTTTTCTTGTCACCTGGTTTGCAGGCAGGAATGCAGGGATTTTTATGTGTGTGACAAGTTCGGCAACGGAATTCATGGCCAATTTCTTCGCCGACCGAACCAATTCTCATCCGCTCATTTCCTTCTGGAACAGCGTTATGCTCCTGGGGTTCTTCTTCATATTTGTTTTCATTCTGACAAGAATAAAAATGGAATACCAAAGGAGACTAAAACTCATCAGCGAACTCGAAGATTCGCTTGAGGAACTCAAACGTACCAAGGAGGAGTTAGAGCAAAAGTCATTGGATCTAACGAGATCCAATGATGACCTGAAAGATTTTGCTTTCTCAGTTTCACATGACTTGCAGGAGCCTCTGCGCATAATAGCCGGGTATGTAAATTTATTGGCACGTCGCTATAAGGGAGAACTCGACTCCGATGCCGATGAGTTTATCGAGTATACTGTTGACGGGGTTAAAAGGATGCAGGCACTGATTAAAGACCTTTTGGAATATTCGCAGGTTGGAACAAGGGAAAAACACTTCAAACCCATCGAAAGCTCGTTAGCCGTAGGTCTGGCGGTTGGCAACCTGCAGACTGCGATCGAGGAATGTGGTGCGGTAGTCACGTATGATGAATTGCCGACTGTGACGGCCGATCTCTCACTAATGAGTAGATTATTCCAGAACTTAATCGGCAATGCCATCAAATTCCGTGGAAAAGATACACCCGGGGTTCATATTTCGGCCGGGAGAAAGGGAACGGAGTGGGTTTTCTCAGTCAGGGATAATGGTATAGGGATCGATTCAAGGCAGACAGAGAGGATATTCCTTATCTTCCAGCGCCTGCACGACAGGGACGAGTATCCGGGCACAGGCATAGGTCTTGCGATCTGCAGGAAGATCGTGGAGCGCCACGGGGGGCGCATCTGGGTCGAGTCAGAACCTGGTAAGGGTTCGACATTTTATTTTACTATCCCCGACCCCGATCGAGAGGAAACTGTATAGAACTTTTTTGAATGCTGAAAATTCTATAGAGGAAATTTTAACGAACGTGTTGTCTGGCCGAAATCCCTGGTTGAAAAGTTATGCATGCGACTTTCTTTCCACACCGAATCAACAATTTGATTAATAAATAATTGTTTTTCAAGGTATTTACTGTTAAAAAATTGTCAATTACATATAGATTTTGTATTAACGGTTCCACAAATGATGCCAAAAAATGAGTCCGGATGAAAACAAATCATGAAATAAAACTAAAAAAAATAATTGATGGATTAAGATGTCCTAAAGATTTCGAATGTTACAAATTAAGGTTCGATGATCTCTGCAAAGCAGAGGATATCGGGCTGGATTCGTTTGTTATGTGTTTGGAGAAAGATTCACTGAAGTGCGTATTTTCACTCCCTTTCGGGGATATATATATTTGTAAATGTCCGCTTCGTATTTACATATGTAAGGAATTAAAAAAGTAGCTTTTTGCTCAACTCATGAAGTAAAAGAACATACTTGGCCCATTCGATTTCGCTAAACTATTTCGGGAAATAAAGAGGTATAGGGTCAGACTTGACGATCGACTTTCCCTATTTGAACTGACATTCTTAGAAATGGTGCAGATGGACACTGATAAGAACACGATGGAGATGAGAAAAGGTGGATATACTGAGAAAATATCAATAATCAAGTCAGACCCTATTTCTTCTCTAATTTTAGCTGATTAAGATTATCCGGGACAGGGCAGATACTTATTTATGAGTAAAGGCCCTGTCCCACCACTGTATTATAATTAAACAGTTATAAAACTTTTTTGTTCCGTGTAAGGAATGAGATGGTTAAATGCGCTCTGGGCTGTGATTACAACTGGGAATAGTTGATTTCTTTGCGGGGCTATTAAAATAAAATGAAACCAAGTTGTAAGGGCTATATTTAGAATGAAGTTATGTGGGAAATGGTCCAGATGAAAAATATACAATAGATTAAGAAGAATAAAGCGGGCAGAATCCACGATAAATGTCTCGGTTTAGCTGCTCCGGCAAAACCGTCCATTCTAACTGTACCGGTTGAGGGATATTCAACTGTTTCCTTCTTGTCAAAGCTTTCAATAAGTCTGATATTTGAGTCAAAAAAGATAAATTCTTCACTGATAATATATTCTCCTGGGCTATCCATTTTACGTTCAAGAGACCTTGCCTGGAAATAGTGAAGTTTAAGTTTTAACTGTATTCTCATCGAAGAAATAACCCAGTAAACACAGAGAGCCTCTCCCACAACTATACACAGTAAAGGTGAAATTGACCTGATAAAGGATGGGAAAATGACCTGGTCACATTTTAGGTAAAAAATTAGGCCGATTGTAAAAAACAGGACAATGAGATTAAGAAATATATAAATAAATTCTGACCAGGACAAACGGCTTTCCATGGTAGAAATCATCTTAAGCAAGGCAAGGTATTTTCTTAATGTGCCGGAATCAACGTTTTGTTCCATAGTATTTTTTATACTCCAATCTTTTTATATCAGCATTTTTATTAATAATGAATGTAATCATTGAAAACAATTTCACCTTTTATACTTTTGGCAATTACTGTTATTTTAGATGGGTCCTGAATGAGTGTTATCTGTCCATCAGGGATAGTCGGATCAGTACTCCAAAGAGGCAGGCCGTTTTCAAATGGGGATCTCTCGCTTAAACCTATATTCCTGCATGTTGCATACGTTTGGGCTACCCCGGCGATGAGTAACTCGTTATTAGTCATGTCGCCAGAATTTATTATGCCATCGCAATTAGTGTCAGCTTCCCTTAAATATGGCCGGCTTGAATTAGTTACTTGAGCCCAGGCCTGTATTTCAGGGACAGCACTTCGTGCATCCGATATGAACACCTGTAATTTTGTTCGATATCTCATACCTAAAAATACCGGAACTGCAACAGCAGCTAAGAAGCTAAGGATGACCACAACCGTCATCAATTCTATAAGTGAGAAACCTTTTGAGTTTCTAAAATTTTGCTTAGCACCTTTTGTAAAAAAACCACTCTGCAACATAAACTTATGAAAATTTATAACACAATAGCCAGAAAAAATCTATATTATTTTTCAGAATATGAGACATATTCAAATTACTATTCTTCTAAAGTTGAGGATAAAGGTGTTTGACCAAATTCTGAATATCCTTTAAAATCAATCATGCAAGAGTGGCGGAAATGGCAGACGCGCTGGACTTAGGACTCTAAAAGAACGGTTTTATCAGAATGGCTTCCAGCTTGGATTTCAACTTAACTTATTATTTTTAAAAACTTTTTTGGCATTCTGTAATTTCTGCCTGATAGCATATTTTCTGTGCTTTCCGATACTTTCTGTCACGTTTTGGTCACGGTATAATCAATTTTAGAAACCTTTTTAGTACCCCTTGTACACCCCAAAATATTCTCATGCGACAATATGATCATTACAACTGGAAATAAATAATTTTTAGCTTGACACTGATCCAATCCGCAGAGTATAAAATAACTGTTAATTTGTGGAGAAATGGGACAACGTAGAGGAGGGATTTTTTTTGTTGCCAACTTATTATTGGAAACGTATCTTCCTATGAAATTCTTCACTGTACAAAAAAATCAACCCGACCGGGCATAAGCCTGACACGTTTTCATTCCTGCAAGTTGCCCCGGCGGGTTATTTAAGTCGTTCGGCCAAGCAAAGGAGAAAAAATAAAATAAAATGCCAATCCAGCGTTATAGTACAGATTTTCCCAATCAGGTTCATCAATTATTGGTAACTGTATCCCGCCACTTATACGTTTTAAAAAATGGAGAGGTACATTATCAAAAAAAACCTTTTGAAGTCGATCTGAAGAACGTAATTAAGTCATCCAAAGTTCATATCGTTCATTATATCCTGAAAGATCATTATAGTGGTCTGTTTTACGCTGAATTATGTACCCAGCATGATTTGATATCTATAGAAGAATTTTTATATCGAGCATGGTCAAGGAAAGATAATTTTACTTTTTGTGGTATGCCGGTTTTACTTACAGTGCCAAAGAGCGTCATTGACTTTGCACCGGGATTGATTTCGCTACTTAATGCTCTCCAAATTAATATCGTGGAGCCCACAAGCGGTTATCAGGCTGGCGTTCGGGAAATTAGAACTTGGGAAAATGAGATAAGAATCGCCCCCGCTTTTAACCCGATGCTGAAATCTTTTGATGCGCTCAAGGACTTTACTTTAGAACTTATACGGAATCTGAATAGCAGCGGAGGAAAGAAATCAAAGATTTCAAAATGGAGTGCACTGATTGAAAAGATTTACTTGCCAACTGATTTGGGTTTTTTTAAGGAGTACTATTCAAAGGAGATGCCTGGAAAAGAACGAAAAGTATATCCCAAATTAAGCTTTGAAATTGATACATATGACACTGTAGAAGGCAGGTTTATATGGGGCAATGAAAGGGATGAGCTATTTGACAGATTTTATGATGCTGAAGAAGCTCTTGATCAAGGCTTTGAGAAGAGGGGTAAATCTGAACTGAAAAGAATCATCGAAGAAGATCCAGAATTTATTGATGCTTACAATAGTCTGGGTTTTCTGGAAATGAGACGGCATCAATATGATAAGGCCCTGAAGCTTCTTAAGCAGGCTTATGAAGTCGGGAAAACATTAATCCCTGATGATTTTACTGGACGACTAATTTGGGGCGTACTTGATAATCGTCCTTTTTTGAGAGCAATGCATGGTTTAGGAGTGTGCTACTTAGAAACTGGTGAGCAAAAAAAAGCGCGGGACATTTTTTCAACGATGCTCCATTATAATCCCAATGACAATCAAGGAATACGTGCATTGGCCATTCAAAGTAATCTTGCCTTGGACCTATATCCCGACGTCTTATCAATTTGTGCTAAATATCCTGACGATACGATTGCAGACACGTTATACGGCTGCGCGTTAGCACTTCACAGAATTGGAAAAATGCAAGAAGCGGAAACGGCATTGAAAGAAGCAATAAGTTACTTACCTCTTGTAGCAAAAGAGCTTATCAAGAAACAGCATACTCCAGTGTATGGCAACATGCCGGGAACAATAACTCACGGTGGCGCTGATCAAGCCTATGAGTATTGGCAGAGAATAGGAAAATATTGGTCAAAGACGGAGGATACATTGGATTTTGTTAGAAATGGCTTGTTATTACTTAAGAAGCGTGATCTGGACATTGGCAAAAGTGAAGTAAATTGATAGGATGTGGCCGAACACGGCAATCAACCTGACCGGGTATGCGCTTGGCGCAGTTTTTTGTCAGGGGCGGTTGCCCCGGCGGGTTATTTTTTTCGTTAAATTTCAAATAATAAAAAGGAGACAACAATGAAAACCAAGCCATATGTCGCCGCCAAGTGTTTTTCATGTAATTATTGGACCCTCCAGGAAGTCGTCTTTATGCCAAAAGGAGCCAATATAATTTGTTCATACTGCAATAATTCCGAATTTATGCCCGGGAATGAAAGAGACATTAAATCCTTCATTTCAGCCTCGAAGAAGGTTTTTCCATTTTTAGCAGCGAGAGAACCCGCCCTTCAGAACTTAAAGAATCCAGGTGACTACATATCTCTTTCAAAGCCGGATTAGAAATGACAACAAGACCATTCTGATTCTTAACTATAGGAAACGTGCCTTGATGTCCATCCGCCAAGCGGGGTGCAAAATCGTATTGGATTCCGTTATAATCTTTACAAGACAAGGCATTAAATTTTGATTTAAAAAGAAAGGTATTCATGGCGAACATAGGACAACCGTTGGCGGAAGTATTCGGCCATTTGACAACTGACGATACAGAAAAGGCTAATAGATACCGCTCACATCGCTTGTGCCCTTTTAACAACAAAGTACCAAATTGTACGAAAGATAAGGCGAAAGACCCTCTTGGTGTTTGCAGTATTGACCATGAAAACCATCCGGTCATCACTTGTCCTATTAGATTCCGAGAAAACTGGCTTATAACCGATGACGCCGCTTCCTTCTTTTTTCCAAAAGACGCGAACTGGAGTTCATTGACAGAAGTTCGTTTAAATGACTCACAAGGGAAGTCTGCTGGAAATATTGATGTTGTGCTCGTTGCCTATGACGACAAAGGGAAGATTTATGATTTCGGTGCGCTGGAAGTTCAGGCGGTATATATTTCCGGGAATGTGCGTGACCCATTTGAATACTTTATGAAGAACCCAAAAGTCCGGGCATCAATGGATTGGACTAAAGCGCCCAATTATCCGCGCCCTGATTACCTTTCATCTTCTCGAAAGAGACTTGCGCCTCAGCTTTTTTTCAAGGGTGGAATTCTGCACAGTTGGCAAAAGAAAATCGCCGTTGCATTGAATAAGAGTTTCTTTGCCACTCTACCCAAATTAAAGAAAGTCTCTAAAACCAAAGCAGATATCGCATGGCTGATTTACGACTTGGAACTGATTAAAGAAAAAGGGCATGAGGTGGGAAGATATTTACTGAAGAAGGTGGACGAAGTCTTCACCGAGTTTGAGCCTGCTCTTCTTTCAATAACTACGGCATTACCTGGAAAAGTTGAAGATTTTATAAAGCTGCTTCAGGAGAAACTCGACGATCAAATTGAGACTCCGCCGATTAACAAGACAATTGAGAAACCATTCTGAAATGACTACGCACAGCCAATCTCTGCTATTCCCTGACTTACCCGAAATAATAGCAAGACCTAAGCCGGTGAACGTAGCTTCTGTTCCTCAACGAAGCCCCTTTCGTTATCCCGGAGGCAAGACATGGTTTGTACCTACATTCAGACATTGGACTGCTACCATGTATCCAAAGCCAAAAATCCTTGTTGAACCTTTTGCGGGAGGTGGGATTATTAGCTTGACCGCTCTTTTCGAGAATTTAGTTCAAAAGGCAGTTATGGTTGAACTTGACGACGAAATTGCAGCAGTATGGAAATCCGTAATCAATGGCGACGCTGAATGGATAGCGAACCGCATCCTTACTTTTGAATTATCCAGGGAAGCAGTCATAAATGAAATCAAAAGACTTCCGCGCACACAAAAAGAAAAAGCATTCCAGACAATTCTTAAGAATCGAACATTTCATGGTGGCATTCTTGCCGAAGGTTCAGGGTTTCTCAAATACGGCGAGAATGGGAAAGGCATTCATTCCCGCTGGTATCCTACAACTATAGCGAAACGAATTCTAAATCTAAATACCATTGCTGATAGAATTGACTTCCGTTGTCACGACGGCTTGAAGGTGATGCAGGAATTCGCTGACAGACATGATACGATTTTCTTTATAGATCCCCCATATACTGCCGGCGGAAAGAAGGCCGGCAAACGATTATATAAACATTATGACCTCGATCATGAGCACTTGTTTGCAGTGTGTGAGACATTGAAGGGCAATTTTTTAATGACGTATGATAATGCAGAAGAAGTAAAAAAAATGGCCCGAAACCATCGTTTTGAAATGCGCCTAGTACCGATGAATAACACACATCATGCAACCATGGAAGAATTGGTAATCGGCAGAGATTTATCATGGATGGACGCTTTTCCCGCAGTGCATGAGCCCCAAACCGAATATGCGGCACGGACAATAAAGAAAAAAAAGGTGTAACAAAAGCATCCAGCCCGACCGGGAATAACCGTTTTTCTTTTTCATTCTGTCCTTTGTGGTCCGGCGACTGATGCATGTCGTTGCTCATTTCTTCCGGTATCCCTCACAGTTTCATCTTTTTGAAACGAGGTGTACACCGCACTCGTTTTATCCTCATGAAGGCGTTTAGAAGTAGGAAAAAGTTACAATATAGAAATTCTAAAGCCCCTCTAAGAGAAAATGGGACGAGAGAGAGAAAAGGGCAGTATAGCAGGCCATTAATAGGATTTCGGTGAAAATCAGAGAATCTTCATGGAAACAAAAAATTGATCCTGCCCTTGATGAAATGAATTGAGGGCTATGCCCTCAAAATTAATTGTGAAACCATTGACTGATGTTATTATATATGGTATATTAGAACCAATATTAAGGCGGAGTTTGTCTCGCATGTGGAAAGATAATTTAGTGATGCTCTTTTTGAGAAGGATATCGAACGTTATAAAGAGGCTAAATATGAAAGTCAGGAATCTAAAGATAGCGATAAAAACTGATAAAGAACTATTCAATGAAGTCAAGGATGTCTGGAAGAAGGCTGAAAGAGGTGAGAAGGTCAAGAAACATGAAGGCATATCATTTGAAAGCATTGAGGAAATGAGAAAGGTTCTCACTGGGGAGAGATTAAAAATCCTCAAGACAATTAAAAAGGCGCACCCTTCTTCTATCTATGAACTGGCGAAGTTGCTAAAAAGGGATATAAAAAATACCTTTGATGATGTTCAATTTCTTGCACAGGCCGGGTTTGTAGAGCTAAAGAAAATAAAAGATGGCAGAGAAAAAACAACCCCGTTGGTAAATTACGATAAAATTCTACTCGAGATTCCAGTTTAGTCTGAGTTTATCGCAAAGGTTTAACAAGTTAGACAAGAAGACTGAAAATCCTTTAAAATCAATCATGCGAGAGTGGCGGAAATGGCAGACGCGCTGGACTTAGGATCCAGTGGGTAACTCCGTGGGGGTTCAACTCCCCCCCCTCGCACCATAAAGCACATCAACCACTTACGCCAATCCATGTTATTGAAGTCTTTTAATATCAAGGGTTTATCCCTTGAAGTTAGTTATGCTGTTTCATAAACCCTATACTGGTATTTCCAATAGAAGCTTATCATAATTTACTATTGGCATTATCTTTTCCCTGCCATTTGATTTGCCCTTTTCGAGTTCTATAAGTCCCAGTTCTGCAAGATAATGGACATCATCTGCAACGTTTTTAAGATTTCTGTTAAGCAGTTTTGCAAGCTCGTAAATAGATGCGGGATGCTTTTCCTTGATGACCTTTAGTATTTTCACTCTCTCAGGTGTGATAGCCTTTCTCATTATTTCAAGGCTCTCAAAGTATATCCCAGGTCTTCTTTTCCTGACCTTGTCTCCACGTTCAAGCCTTTTCATAACAGACTTTGCACCATTAAGCACTTCTTCAATGCTCTTAATCCCTATGGTTACATTTTTAACCTTCATCTTTCATCACCTCTCTTAAGTCTTTGTAAAAGTCTTTAAATAGTTTCTCTATGCTCTCAAATTTATAGGGTATCTCCTTATTTCCGTGATGCCTGTGATCTCCTTTATCTTTAAGAAGTTTTCATATTATACATAACAACTATGAACCGGCCTTAATCTTTTTCTTGATATGCTCCTCAATCATAAAAAGGGTAGTCAGTTCTTCTCCCACAATCCTCTGCACTCTAACAAGCTTTTCATGAGGGATATCCCTGCTGAGTCTGTGGCATGTAAAGTTAACACAGATGACAGGGCGGGGACTGAGAGAACATCCGTGTTTTGTGAGGAAAGCGCAAAGATCAGGCTCTTGTGTTTGTATGTGGATGGATACACCGAGCAGAAGGTTAATCAAAATAAGAACGCTGTCGCATTTATAGCCGGTATGTACGCTGCAGCACGTTCCCTCGCCATTTACTGCACAATCAGCACATTCTTGAACTATCCCTGAAGTAACCATTTCATTTTTTGATATTTCTATGTTGCGATCCAATTTTTGTAAAAGGTTCGTGAGCGTAGAATCATTACGTAACACGTGTTCGAAAGACGCATAGAGTTTATAAGCTGAGGCAACTATGTCGGAAATACTTCTACTGGAAGGTTCGATTGTGCAAATACTCCTCGATGCCTGTTTGTGACCTCAATCTCTGATAGATAATGTCAGCTATCTTAAAGAGGTTAACTGTGTCTTCCTTGTTATACATTGTGAGCAAATCCAGTGCCTCGCTGCTTCCCCTTCTTGCAGACTCCCAGAGCTTTACGGCATCATAACCATTTATGCCCCTGACAGCTTCGTGTCTTTCGATTCCAAGATATGTCTCAAGCTTCTTAAGTCCATTTTTAAACCCGAGTCTCCTTGAACCAAAGCAGATGTCAAAATGAGGGACATCGAATTTCAAATCAGGCATTGACCTCTTGAGAAAAGGGATGTCAAAAGCAGAGCCGTAAAATGTTATAAGGTATTTATATCTGGAAAGTTCTTTTTTTAGATTCTCACGAGTAAGGTTCATATCCCTTAAAAAACATTTGTAGTCATAGCCGTCGTATATGCCGACCATAGTTGTATAGCCTCCGCTCTCAGGCATAAGACCGTTTGTCTCTATGTCTAAGCAGGCTGCTTCTCCTTTGAAGATATCAAAAAGCCTCCAATGTTCTCTTCTTTTGATAGCGCTTGCGAAATATTCAGCATTGGCATTATCAAGCTCGCTTAAGGCATAAGACAGGCATTTATCATAGAAGCTTTTTTTATTATGGTTCATGAAGTTTAAATCCGAAGTATTTATGAAATCATCCCATGTTAATATTCCACTCCTCCAGAGTCTTTTTTCAAGCCTTTCGCCGATGCCGCTTAAAATGCTGAATGTATTTCTTATCATGTGCCTTTGTTATTTATAAATTTTTTTTATTTAAGTCTTAGAAAGATTTTTAATCTTTTGTAAACCCTCGGCTGCCCTTTCATTAGCCGGGTCGAGTTTTATTGCCTTTTCAAAGGTATTTTTTGCCCTCAGGTTAAAACCAAGCTGCAGATAAATATAGCCGACCTCAGCCATATAATCAGCGTTAAACGGTTCAATCTTAAGTGCCTTACTTATAGCCTTCTCTGCCTCACCCAATTTTATATTTTTCGTTAGTGATAAACCGTGGTAGAAGTGATAAGCTGGTACCGAACTATCGAGATAAGCAGCCTGCCCGAATAACTCTGCTGCCTCAGTATAAGCTCCTTTTTTGAATGCATCTTTGCCTTCTTTGAACCTGGCCCTTGCTATCTCTAATTTGTTACTTTCAATCTTTGCAGGTCTGTTTGATAAACTACGGTCATATTCCCTACGCATCTTTGGGTCAGAGAGGATTTTATATGCATCGGTTATTTGAGAAAAGATCATATTCAATTTGTTCTTGAGGGTCTCAGAGGGCAGATAGAAATGTTTATCGGGATGGAACTCCTTTGCGACCTTATAATATGCCTTCTTAATCTTATCCATAGTAGCCCATTTCTCGATTCCAAAGATGCCATAGTAGTCTGTAATTTCAATCCTCTTATAAAGATCTTCAACTTTCTTAATGAAGGCTGAATCTACCTCTATTTCTGGTTCTTTCATTATCTCCTCGTATGTTTTATCTTCTGTTAAACCTTTTTCCCTGAGTTCGATTATTTTTGTACTGAGCAGGGCATAAAGGGTCTTCATCGTCTGGAAATTATCTAAGGGTGAGATGGAAAGGATTTCATGAATATTACGCTTACCATTTATCAGGGAAAGGATATTTTTATCTTTATTGTCGAGGTTTATGTCCTGGAATAAGTTCATCGGGTCAGTAGAATAATAGAGTATTGTATCCCCGGGAGGCATAGCATTTTTAATATGTGTAAGGCTATTTATTCTCTTTATTCCACGATATATAAGGTTTGCAGCACTGAGTTTAAGTGTTATGACCTCGTCTGAAGGGAGGGGGCCTTCTATGAAAATAAATTTACCATCTTCGCACTGAAAGAGGCTCAGGATGATCTCTTCAACCTGATGCCTTACTATCCAGATGACATCTTCTGGTTTGAGATAGCCGAGTTCAACAAGAGCCACACCCTGACGCTTTCCTGTTTTCTTCATAATATCAACTGATTGGTAATACTGGTCAATAGTAAGCCTGCCGGCCTTTAACATAACCTCTCCGAGCCGGTCTTCTTCCTTGTTTGATGTGGCAAAGATCATATCCCCATTTTTCATGTATATTCTTTTAGATGTAGAACCATTTCTTATCTCGAGTATCCCGTCCTTTTCACTCCTGTGCAGGTCAAGGAAGATGTCAGCGAGCAGATAATGTTTTAAAAAACCAGAGATTGATCTCCTTTCAATTCCGACCCTGAGGTGCGAATTAACCTTCTCCGACCATACAATCCTGCCATCGATATCCAGGTTGAGGTCTTCGAGCTTCAAATCAATGACAGAGCCTGGTGTTACAGGTGGTGTATTCTCGATAGATAAGCCGATGCCTCCCAGGGAATAATCAATGGTATTAGCCTGAAAGGAATTTCCTCCAATTGATAAACGAAATCCTGATTTGAGTCTGTATCTCTTAAATCGCCTTTTGTCTTTACATGATAGCATTGAATAAGTATATTAAACCTTTGTAATCAAAATCAATGATTGGGCCTACACGTTTTACATCATGGTATAAGGAAGGGTGAGTTTAATGACCTGATTTTTTTCTCCGATTTTCCCGATTTCTTTTCCATCAAACACTAACTTTACCCCTCCAGCATTACCGATTTTTAATGAAAAACTATTTTTTGCTTGCAGTTTGACTGACGCCCCGGGTTTCAACAGCATTTCTTTTGAATCGGCATTGTCTATATTTACTAAAAGCCAGGTTGTATCAGTAGCAAGTATCTCAAGGACATGAGGTAAATTTTCCGTTTTTAAAATGTTTTCTTTTTTAGTCTCGACAGCAGGTGGAGGTATCTTTTTTTTAGTTTCGACGTATGGTGTAGATACATCTTTTTTGGTTTCGGTAGCCGGTAGCGGCATCTCTGGTGTTTTCCGTAAGGGTGGGGATAGAATAAATGTGATAGTTATTATTAACAGTACTAATAGTGCTGGAATTAATAAGTACCTGATCTTCAGCTTTTTTTTAAATGTAATCTCCTTTTCACTATTTTCCATGTATTCATCTTTAGGCGGAGACATTTGTTGATTATAGGCGTTGATGGCAATTTCCGGGTCGATTTTCAAGAGGTCGGCATATTCGCGAATATAGCCTTTTACGTAAACTTCCACAGGAAGCTTTTTAAAATCATCATCCTCGATTGCCTTGAGGTAGTCGAATCTTATTTTAAGGGTTTTGGATATTTCCCTGAGATCCTGACCTGATTCTTCGCGTCTCTTCCTTAATATTTCCCCGACCAATGCGCCTCCTTGTCTACAGGTCGTTTTGACAATAATAACATATATAAAGGCAATAAATCTGAAGAGCGCATTGTAAACACACTATGCTATTATAGCTAACAATGAATCGGGTTGTTGTTACAGGTATCGGTGCTGTTAGTCCTCTTGGAAATTCATTTAATGAATCCTGGGAGGCAACAAAGGCAGGACTATCAGGCATAGCGCCTGTAGCAAAATTTGATGTCTCTGATGTAGGTTGGAAAGTCGCAGGTGAATTGAAAGGATTTGATTCAGGGAAATATCTTTCTCTGAAAGAGATAAACCGTCTTGACCCTTTCGTGCATTATGCTGTTGCAGCAGCAATGATGGCGGCAGAAGATGCAGGATTGATTTCTTTTAACTCGTCACTCGTCACTCGTCACTCGTCACTCGATATGGGCGGGGTTATCATTGGTTCAAGCCGCGGTGGAATAAGCACAATAGAAAAAGAATTGCAAAGAAAGTACTTATCAGGTATTTCGCGTCATTCATCAAGAACGTCTGCCTATCTTATGTCTTCAACAACAATCAGCATGGCCTCGTCTTATGTTGCTCAAAAACTTGGAATAAAAGGCTACTGTCTCGGCATATCCAATGCATGTGCGTCAGGCACAAGTGCAATAGGTGAAGCATATAGATTAATCAGGTCAGGCTATCAGGGCCCTGTGCTATGTGGTGGTGCTGAGGCTCCTGTATGCAGGCTATGTATTGAAGGATATGGTTCATCGGGTGTTTTATCTAAGGTCAATAATTCCTCTGCGAGCAGGCCGTTTGACAGGACAAGGGATGGGTTTGTCCTGTCAGAAGGGGCGTGTGTCTTTGTTCTGGAAGATTATGGGAATGCATTAAAAAGAGGTGCAAGGATATATGGGGAGATTGTAGGCTATGGGAATACAACAGATGCATTTCATCAAACAATGCCATATCCGGAAGGTGAGGCAAAGGCAATAAAGACTGCAATAGATGAGGCAGGATTGAAGCCTGGAGATATTGATTTTATTAATGCACATGGTACATCAACACCCTTAGGTGATAAAACAGAGACTGAGGCGATAAAGCTGTCATTTGGCAATAGAGCCTATCATATCCCTGTAACTTCTGTTAAATCCGTAACAGGCCATATGCTTGCTGCATCCGGTGCCTTTGAGGCAGCTTTTACCTTAATGAGCATGAACGAAGGAATTATCCCGCCTACTATCAACCTGAAAGAGAGAGACCCTGAATGCGATCTTGACTATGTGACTCAGTTAAGAAGATCCGAGGTTATATTTGCTATTTCTAATTCGTTCGGTTTTGGCGGAGTAAATGCAGTGCTGGTTTTTAAAAGGCTGAATGTCTGAATTCCCTCATTGCCTCATCCTCCGGGGTATCGGTATCGTTTCTGTATTTAGGTGAAAAATGCATAACAGCAAGATGTTTAACACCTGCCTCCCTCGCAATCCTTCCGGTAATATTTGCTGTAAGATGAAACCTTTCTAATGCCCTGTCCCTGTCTTTTCCCATAAAATATGCCTCGCAGTAAAGTGTGTCAGATTCACTTACGAATTCAATAATCTTTTTAATATTTTCATCGGATATTGATACATCGGTAACATAAGAGATCTTCTGACCCTTTGTTATCTTTGCGATATCTCTAATCCCTTCAAGCTTATATCTCCTGTTAGAGACCACAAGCTCTGTATCTCCTGATCTATGCTCCCTGATAGCCTTTTTCAATTCTGAAAGCCAGGGACCGACAGGGAGTCCCATCTCCTTTAAGGAAGCCTTATTAATATTAATATGAAATTCTTCCTCGAGTGAGAAGGCGAGGCATGGTACCTGATGATCTAACTGGATTGCCTTTATCGTAAATAGAGGCTCTCTCAAGATAATACCGCTGAATTCAGATATCTTACAGTCTATCCTTTTAAAGCAGTTTTCAGCATGGAAGCTCGATACGATTATCTTATCTCCATTTATGCAATGGACCTCTATCTTCATCGGATATTCCTTTATAAGGTTCCATGTGTAGCCTCTGAGCTTGCCTTCTACACAGTCAGTTATATTTGATGGTCCATACACCCTCAAAGGTATCTCCCTCCTTAAAAGTGCCCTGAGAAGAGTATCAAATCCTATGAAGTGGTCTATATGTGTATGGGTTACAAAGACATCTGTTATCTTCTGAAGGTCGCCGGGCTTGAGTCTGTGAATACTGCCTATATCGAATAAAAATGCCCTTCTTTCCCTCATTATCCTGACAAACAGGGAAGGGTCTTCAAAGGGGCTATTTACAAGACTGTGAATGAATGTAGGTTTCATGAGTGATTATATCCTATTGTGATATAATAATACCAAAATCAGCAGCATATAGCGGAGGGCTTAGGGCATAGAGCCTTTACCCTTTGTTAGTGCTGTATAGCGGAGGTAATATGTCTGAGCTTAGAAAGGATCCGATATCCGGTCGATGGGTTATTATCTCTGTGGAAAGAGGTAAAAGACCAACGGATTTTATTTCTCCTTCCCAGAGAAAGAGGGGTGGTTTTTGCCCATTCTGTCCGGGTAACGAATATACTACACCAACAGAGATAATGGCTTTCAGACCTTCCGGCGCAAAGCCGAATTCACCGGGGTGGACATTAAGAGTTATGCCTAATAAGTTCCCGGCCCTTCAGATACAAGGAGACCTGAATAAGACAGGAGAAGGCATTTTCGATAAGATGAATGGGATAGGTGCCCATGAGGTCGTAGTGGAGACACCTGATCACATGCAATCTCTCTCGACGATGCCGTTGAAGGCAGTTGAGGACGTACTGTGGGCATACTATATAAGGCTTACTGATTTGAGGAAGGATAAGCGTTTTAAGTATGTACTGATATTCAAAAATGAAGGTGACGCTGCGGGTGCATCCCTTGAGCATTCCCATACCCAGTTAATCGCACTGCCAATTATTCCTAAGTTGGTAAAAGAAGAGACCGATGCAGCAAAACGTTATTATGAGTTGAAGGAGAGATGTATTTTTTGTGATGTTATTAGTCAGGAACTGGAATACAGGAAGAGGGTAATATATGAAAACTCAACGTATGTTGCACTTGCACCATTTGCACCAAGGGCCCCTTTCGAGACATGGATATTACCCAAGAAGCATGAGTCGAGCTTCTCTCCGCCGGACAAGAACTTCTCGGATCTTGCAGAAATTCTCCAGGTGATTCTGAAACAGATGGACAGGATACTCGAGGTGCCTCCTTATAATTTTGTAATACATACTTCTCCATTTTATGATGAGGTAAACGATTACTACCACTGGCATATAGAGCTTGTGCCTAAGCTGACAAAAATTGCAGGATTTGAATGGGGATCGGGTTTTTATATTAATCCTACACCTCCGGAGGAGTCGGCCAGGTTTATGAGAGAGGCAAAGATATGAAGATACTTATTGCAACTCCTGAGGCGGTACCTTATGTGAAGACCGGCGGCCTTGCGGATGTTGCAGGTACCTTATGGAAGGAATACAGGGGTATAAAAGAAGAGGCATATATTATCCTGCCTCTTTATAAAAAGATAAAAGAGGGTCAATCGCTGCCACTGGATACAGGTGTTAAAATAAAAGTTCCTGTTGGGGACAGGGTCATAGAGGGGAGGATATTCAGCAATAAATCCTCATCCTATTTCATAAGGTGTGATGAATTCTTTGATAGACAGGAACTATATGGTACGCCGGCGGGAGATTATATTGATAATGCATCGAGATTTATTTTTTTCTCAAGGGGGATACTCGAGACATGTAAGGAACTGAACCTTAAGCCGGATGTAATCCACTGCAACGACTGGCAGACAGGGCTGGTACCTCTTTATCTAAAGACAATATACAGGGCTGATAAATTTTTTAAAAATACTGCTACCGTACTTACAATACACAATCTCGGATATCAGGGCCTTTTCCAATCATCAGAAATGCCCATCACAAATCTTGGTTGGGAGCTTTTCAACCCGGAGGGCATAGAATTTTACGGGCAGGTAAATTTTCTTAAGGCAGGCATTATCTCTGCAGATATCCTGAATACAGTCAGTAACACTTATGCAAAAGAAATCCTCAATAAAGAGTTCGGGTTTGGCCTTGATGGTGTGTTGCGAATGAGAGGGAAAGACCTTTACGGTGTGATAAATGGTATAGATTATAAAGAGTGGGACCCTTCGGGAGATAAGTTTATACCTGCCAATTATAGCCATGATGACATTTCAGGGAAGACGCTCTGTAAAAAGGAGCTTATGAGATCATTGTTCGGACCATTGGATGATATAAATGCCGAACGTATCCCACTTTTGGGTATGGTTGGAAGGCTTTCTGCACAGAAGGGATTAGACCTTGTTCTAAACTCTATTGATGAACTCTTGTCTTTTGGTGTAAAGCTTGTTATTCTGGGTAGGGGTGACGAAGTATTCCAAAGAAGCTTTTCAGAGGTAGCGAAAAAATATAAGGATAAGGTATCTGTCACCATCGGATTTGAAGAGACACTTGCCCACAGGATTTACGCAGGTTCTGACTTTTTTCTTATGCCATCAAGGTATGAGCCATGCGGACTCGGCCAGCTTATAGCGCTGCGATATGGGTGTATTCCTATAGCAAGAAGGACAGGCGGACCTGTGGATACTATACAGGATTATGAACCTATGACCTCAAAAGGCACGGGTTTCCTTTTTTCTGATTACACTCCTTCTGCAATGCAGGATGCTGTTAAGAGAGCCCTTTGTGTTTATACAGATAGGGATAAATTGCACAAGATGGTTTTAGATGGAATGAAGATGGATTTCTCATGGAGGAAATCAGCCGAAAGATATATTGAAATTTATAGATCTGCTATAAAAAAGAAGGCTTTAAAAGGTATTTCTTATGGATATAGCGTATAAACAAAAAATTGCAGAAATAATTTTTGAAAACATCCGTGACGGCATTATAATGCTTGACAGAAATTCTAAGATACTTGCGGTTAACAGCGCTATAGAAAAATGGACAGAAAAGCCTGTTTCTGACCTCATAGATAAAGACTGTACAGATGTATTTCATGACATTACAGGGATATGTCCACATTGTGCAGCCAAAGTGACATTTGAAACAGGTGAGGTCAATATTGTGATGCAAAAGGGCAATCATAAGGACATTGCATATTACGCAGAGCTTTCAGCTTACCCGATAAAGGGCGATACAGGAGAGCTTACGGGATGTGTCGTATTTATTCAGGATGTAACAGAAAGGATGCTCTGTCATGAGGAGATTCTTGGCCTTTACACCGAGGTAACACAGACAAAGGAGTATCTCGAGGGGTTTATTGAGAACTCTGCAGATGCGATAATTACGTCTGATCAGGATGGTATTATTACATCATGGAACAAGGGAGCAGAGAGGATATACGGTTTTACGAAAGAAGATGCAATCGGGAAATTTTTACCTTTTGTCCCTGATTTCCTCATTGACCCTGAATATGAAATGGCTCATAGAGTAATAGATGGAGAGGTGTTAAAAGAGATAGAAACCATGAGGAAGATGAAGGATGGTACGATTATAACAGTAAGCCTTACACTCTCTCCAATTAAAGATGCTGCAGGCAAGGTTATAGGAATCAGTTGTATATCCAGAGATATATCAAAGAAAAAACGCGTTGAGAAAGAACTTATCAGGAGGAACCAGGAGCTTTCGAGACTTTTCTTTATCAGTTCAGCAATGAGGGGCACCCTTGAACTTGACAGGTTGTTAAGAATGGTTCTTACTGCAGTTACCATGGGCGATGGCCTCGGCTTTAACCGCGCAATCCTCTTCCTGTTTGATGAAAAAGAGAAGATATTGAAGGGGGCTGTAGGGGTAGGGCCTGCGAGCCCAGAGGAGGCATGGCAGATATGGGAGAGGCTCTCCTTAGAGAAGAAGACGCTGTCTGACATAATGCGTGATATAGAAATTGGGCCATTGAGAAAGGATTCTTTTTTTGACAGACTTAGCCGTGGTATGGAGATACCCCTATCAGAGGAAACAATTCTTACAAAGACCGCGAAAGAGAAGAAACCTTTTAATATTCAGGATGTAAAAAAAGAACCACTCTCAGATACAGTCCTGATACAGCAGCTTGGTACACATGCTTATGCTGTTTCGCCGTTGATATCGAGGGATAAGGTAATAGGTGTCCTCTGGGTTGACAACCATTTCAACAGAAGGCATATAACCGATGAAGATATGAGGTTTTTAAGCGGTTTTTCAAACCATATTACAACAGCTATAGAGAGCGCAAGGCTTTTTGAACAGGTTGCACTTGCAGAGCAGGAGCTTGAGAATATATTTGAGTCGATATCTGATATGGTCTGCTTTATCACCAAGGATTATGTAATAAAGAGCATCAATAAGGCTGTCAGTAAAAGATTGGGTAAACCCCATGATGAGATTATAGGGAAGAAGTGTTATGAGGTATTTCATGGGATGAGCAGCCCGTGGACAAAGTGTCCGCATCATGAAACGGTTGAGACAAAAAAGGCTTATGTCGAGGAGGTAGAGGACCATTATCTTGGTGGTACATTCATTACCTCAAGCTCTCCGATATTTGGTACAACAGGAGAGTTTATAGGTACAGTCCATGTAATCAGGGATATAACTGAACTGAAAAACCTTCAAGAGCGGCTTATAATGACAGAAAGGATGGCTGCACTCGGAGAGGTTGCAGCAAGGGTAGCTCATGAGATAAGGAACCCCCTTGTATCTGTTGGTGGATTTGCAAGGAGACTCGAAAAGAAGTTAGACGGCAATCTGAAGGAATACGCTGATATAATTGCAAGGGAAGTCGAGAGACTCGAAGGAATACTTAATGAGATCCTCGGTTTTGTTAAAGAAACAAGGTTTGTAAAGGAAATAGTCAATCCTAATAGGCTTATAGAAGAGGTTATCTCTCTGATAAAGTCTGAGGTCGATGAAAGGGGGATAGTCATTGTCAAGGAGATTGAAGAACCGACCGAGATATATGTAGATCCTAATAGGATCAAAGAGGCACTGCTTAATATATTGTCAAATGCGGTTCAGGCTATGGGCAACAATGGTACACTATTTGTAAAAACATACGTTAAAGATAATGCCGCGGTGTTCGAGATAAAAGATACAGGCATGGGTATAGCCGGGGAAGACCTGCCGTTTATATTTGACCCTTTCTTTACTACGAAAAAGACAGGTACCGGACTTGGCCTTACCATAACTCACAGGATTATAGAAGGTCACAAAGGGAGTATCGAGGTAGAAAGCAAGCCTGGCGCAGGAAGCATTTTCAGGGTATTTATACCATTGAATAATATAATGGATGAAAAATGAAATTAAGGGAGGGAGGAGTGATATGAAAATACTTGTAGTCGATGATGATCTGCACATTCAAAGGCTTTACAAAGAAGAGTTTGAAGAAGAAGGCTATGAAGTCGTCATAGCATCCAATGGTAAAGAGGCAATAGAGCTATTTGATAGTGAGGTACCTGACATTGTCACGCTCGACATACTCTTGCCCGATGTGGACGGCATCCGTCTCCTGAGGCAGATGAAGGAAAAGAGGCCTAAGGTACCTATTATTATGTCCACGGCATATGATTACAGGGATGATTTTGCTGTATGGGCTTCAGAGGCATATATTGTGAAGTCATCAGACCTTGATGAGTTGAAGGCCACAATAAAGAAGATGCTGACCAAGGAATAATGTCCAGGGATATCTATCTTGAAAACACACCTTTGCATGAGGCACTGACAAAGTGGCTTAGAAAGCTTGATTCCGAAGGGATTGTTAGGCCACTCTCAGGTGAAACAATCAGGGTTATAGATTCTCTTGGAAGGATTACCGCAAAGGCAGTTATCGCAAAAATCTCCTCTCCTTTTTATCACTCATCAGCAATGGACGGTTATGCTGTAAGACATGCAGAAACCTTTGGTGCGTCAGAGAGAACTCCAAAGAAACTGAAAATAGGAGAACAGGCAGTTTATGTTGATACAGGTGACCCCATGCCTGAAAGGTTTAATGCCGTAATAATGATTGAAGATGTGAATATAGTGGATGAGAACATTGAAATAATTTCGCCTGCAACACCATGGCAGCATGTGAGGGTGATTGGTGATGACATTGTTGCAACTGAATTAATACTTCCTGAAAATCACAGGATAAGACCAGTTGATATAGGTGCAATGCTCGCAGGTGGGCATATGGAGGTGGCGGTCAGAAGAAAGCCAAAAACAGTCATAATACCAACAGGTACAGAGATTGTAGAACCTGGCACCGATTTAAAAGAAGGAGATATTATCGAATACAACTCAAGGATCCTCGCTGGGCTTGTCTCTGAATGGGGAGGTGATCCTGTCAGGTTCAGGATTATTCCTGACAAGATCGAAGAACTGAAAAAGGCAATACTTGATGCTTGTGGTATGGGAGATTTGATAGTTACAAATGCCGGTGCATCTACAGGTTCAGAGGATTTTACGGTAAGTGCTATCAAAGAACTCGGTGAAGTAATACTTCATGGCGTTAGTATAAAGCCCGGCAAGCCTGTTATTCTTGGATTGGTAAGGGGCAAACCCGTTCTCGGTATACCAGGCTACCCTGTATCTGCATATATAACATTTAATTTGTTTGCTAAGCCGGTCATTTACAAATGGCAGGGACTTGAGATCGAAGAACCTGAGATACTGAGGGCAAAGATTTCAAGGCAGGTTGCATCTACCCTTGGGCAGGAGGAATTCCTGAGGGTAAAGGTAGGGAAGGTCGGTGATAATTTTATAGCAACTCCTGTCAGCCGTGGAGCAGGTATACTTATGTCTCTTGTGCGTGCTGATGGATTTGTTCGAATACCTGCCATGTCTGAGGGTATTGGTGCAGGCACAGAGATAAATGTGGAGCTGATGAGGTCTAAAGGTGATATTGAAAATACGATTGTCTGCATCGGAAGCCATGACAATGCCCTCGATCTGCTTGCAAATATATTAAAGAAAAGGTATCCGATATTTTCTATTTCATCAGCCCATGTAGGCTCAATGGGTGGTCTTATAGCATTAAAAAAGGGTGAAGCACATATAGCAGGAACGCACCTTCTTGACGATGAGACAGGGGAGTACAATGTATCATTTATAAAAAGACTTCTTCCTGATAAAAATATTCTGCTCATAAATCTTGTCTATAGAGAGCAAGGTCTTCTTGTACCAAAAGGAAATCCCAAAAACATAAAGGGATTTGAAGATTTAACAAGAACCGATGTTGTATTTGTTAACAGACAGGCAGGTGCAGGAACGAGGCTTCTTACAGATAAATGTTTAAGGGAGCTTGGTATATCCCCTCAAGATGTTAAAGGTTATGAGAGGGAGGAATACACACATATGGGAGTTGCATCTGCAGTGCTTACAGGGGTTGCAGACACAGGACTTGCTATTCTTGCATCTGCGAGGGCACTAAATCTTGATTTTATTCCTGTTGCAAAAGAAAGATATGACCTTGCAATCCCTCATGAATTCTTTGAGACGGAGATGCTCCAGTGTCTTATAAAGATTATAAGGGAAGATAGTGAATTCAGGAATATGGTGATAGGACTTGGAGGATATGATGTATCAGATATGGGAAAGGTTATGTACGAAGGTTAATTATCCTTCTTTCTGTGGTTCTTCTTTTTTTCCAACTTCTCCTTCAATAAGTCTTTTTGCTCCTATGAATCTTTTGAAATAATATGGGGTTCCCAGACTATCAATGGTGACCTTCTTGCCTTTTGATGAAGCATGTATAAACAGGTCATTGCCAAGATAAATCCCTACATGTGAAGGAAAGGATGCATATGTCCTGAAGAAGACGAGGTCACCGATAGATAGCTCTCCCTTATCAACAGGATTTCCCTCAAAAAATTGCTCCCTTGCTGATCGTGGAAGATCTATTCCGATCAGGCCATAGACCTTCTGAACATATGCGGAACAGTCAATCCCGAGTAAGCTGCTACCGCCGAATCTGTAAGGTATGTCAAGTAATTTTTTTGCAAATAGGATAAGTCTGTCCTGCAACCCCATTTCGCTGAGCTCTTTAGATTCAAATACTTTCCCCATATCTGTATCTATGCGAGCCTGTGAAAGTATTGTCTCGTAGTTTTTTGTTCCGTCAGTTTTTAAATCGTCCGGTTCTGCTTCAGGTTCCATAAGGATTTTCTGACCTGTTTTTAATAAGTCTGTTTCAAGATTATTGATATCCTTAAGCTCATCAATATCGATATTAAACATCCTTGCAATCTTATAAATGTTATCGCCTTTTTTCACAGTGTAGGTCCTTGTCACGGTTCGTTTAACGAGAAGCTTTTGTCCTATTGTAAGTTTTGTTGTTCTAAGATTATTGATCTCCCTGAGTTCACTAACTGATATTGAATATTTTTTTGATAAAGACAATAGGGTGTCGCCCTTGTTTACTCTATGAAATTGAGAATCCTCCTGATGTTTAACGGGTTTAATATTTTCACCTGAAAATCCCCCCTTTTCCTTTTTACTAAGGGGGGGTGAGGTGGGATTAAGCCTGGTTCTATTAGAAGATTCTTTCTTATTTGAAGGAATAGTTATCTTAGAGCCTAGTTTAAGATTATTTGGCCTTAGATTGTTGACTTCTATAATATCTTGTACGCTGACTTTAAATTTCTTGGCTATTTTGGCTGGGTTGTCGCCCTTTTTTATAGTATAAGCCGTATCAGCATAAATATTGCCTGAGAAAAAGATTGTAAGTATAAAAACAGTAGTAAAAAGATAAAGCCTTCTCATGTTTACCTCCCAGAATTAAGCTGCTTCTTCCCGTATAAGGTCTTTAAGCGTCGGCAGCTCTGTAAGGTCCTTCAACCCAAAATACTGCAAAAATTCTCTTGTTGTTCCATAAAGAAATGGCCTGCCAGGTACCTCTTTGCGTCCCATTATCTTTATAAGCCTTCTCTCGAGTAATGTCCTTATAGCACTGTCAGAATTGACACCCCTGAGTTGTTCAATCTCAGCCCTTATGATAGGTTGTTTGTATGCCATTATGGCTAAGGTCTCGAGGGCGGGTACTGACAGCTTGCTTGAAATGTGTATATTTCTAAACTTCTTTACCCACTCTGCATATTCAGGGTTTGTTACCATCTGATAGCCATTTGCAATCTCAACTATCAGCACCCCCGCATTTCGATTTTTGTATTCAGCCATCAACTCCTCCATAAGCCTTTTTATCTCAGGCTCAGGAAGTTCTATCACATCCTTTATAGCAGAAATCGATAGAAGTTCTCCTGAAAGAAACAAGAGAGCTTCAAGCACCGATATCTTTTCCCTGTCTTCCATCACACAACAATAGAAATATAGCAGAAATCAGCTTAAAATTTCAAATGTTTTCTTCAGGTTTTTCTTCTTTGACGATTTCGAGCGTTTGCTTCTTAATGCGCCTTCTATCGTATCCTTTCTCGCCCTTTCTCGTTGCAACTAAATGGCTGCGGAGTTTTAATACTGCCTCAATAGGAAGACGAGGTTTCGGTTTTTTCTTTTTTATCGGTTTCTTCATCTAAATCAATATACCTTAAAAAGTTCTTAAGATTAAAGGATAAATTTCGAAAAGTTGTATAATATTTTTATATGACAGGCAGTTAAGCGAGAGCTAAAAATCATTTTTATAATGGAAGAGGATTTTTTTAATGATTGAGTCAAAATCAGGACGTTTGCTAATTGTTGATGATGACATTGAATCTATAACCCCTTTATGCGACCTTCTTTCTGAGAGTGGCTACCTCGTGGCGGGTTATACATCAGGGAAAGATGCGATAGAGGCGTTGAAGACGCATGATTTCGATCTGCTTCTGACTGACCTTGTGATGCCTGAGATGGACGGTATTGCCTTGTTGCAAGCAGCGCTGAAGATAGACCCACATCTTGTCGGCATCATCATAACCGGACAGGGTACGATTCAGACTGCTGTGGAAGCGATGAAGGTTGGCGCATTTGACTATGTGCTGAAACCATTCCAGTTCAAAATACTGCGTCAGATATTATCTCGTGCAATGGAGGTGCGCCGGCTTCGGATTAATAACTTAAAGTTGCTCGAGGATATCACCGAGGGAAAACAGGTAGAGGAAGAATTAAAGAGTTCACGCGAGCAGTTGCGTAACCTTTCCGCACATTTGCAATCCATTATGGAAAAGGAAAGGATGAATATCGCCCGTGAGATTCATGACGAGTTGGGCCAGGCATTGACAGTTTTGAAGATGGACTTATTCTGGTTGAACAACCAATTACCCAAAGATCAAAAATTACTGCTTGAGAAGACAAAATCAATGTCAGAGCTCATTGATAAAACTGTCAAAACAGTACAGAGGATTTCAGCAGAATTAAGGCCTGGTTTATTAGATGACCTCGGACTTGCAGCAGCAATTGAATGGCAGGCAGAAGAATTTCAAAAGAGAACAGGCATTGAATGTGAAGTTATCTTAGATCCTGAGGATATTATTCTGAATCAAGACATCTCTACAGCTATTTTTCGCATCTTTCAGGAATCTCTGACAAATGTCTTTCGCCATGCAGATGCAACGAATGTCGAAGTAAGTTTGGACGAAAAAACTGATAGAATAGTGCTGGAGGTTAGAGATAACGGCAAAGGAATTACAGAAAAGCAGATTTCCAATCCTGAATCATTTGGGCTGATCGGGATACGAGAACGAGTCCATCTACTGGGAGGTGATGTAAAAATTGTCGGTATTCGGGATAAAGGAACCACGATAACAGTGACTATTCCACTTAATAAAAACGGAAAAACTCTATGATAAAAATACTTATAGCTGATGATCATGCAATTGTTCGGGAAGGACTGAAACAGATTATATCTGAGACTCCTGATATGGCTGTAGTTGCTGAAGCGAGCAATGGAGAGGATGTGCTGGAAAAGGTATCTGTAAATAAATATGATGTAATTCTATTAGATATTTCCATGCCTGGCAGAAGTGGTCTGGATATTCTAAGACAACTAAAAATTGAAAAACCCAAACTTCCCATTATGATGTTAAGTGTGCATCCGGAGGAACAATATGCGGTTAGAGCCTTGAGGGCAGGCGCCTCCGGATATTTGACAAAAGAAAGCGCGCCGGATGAATTGATTGCAGCTATAAGAAAAATATCACAGGGCAGAAAATATGTAAGCTCTTCACTGGCTGAGAAGTTGGCTTATGAACTGGGAATCGATGTTAAAAAACTACGTCACGAGGTGCTTTCTGATCGTGAGTTTCAGGTGATGTGCATGTTTGCCTCAGGGAAGACAGTAAAAGAAATTGCTGCTGAATTATCAATAAGTATACCAACCATCCGTACTTACCGAATCCGCATTTTAGAAAAGATGAAAATGAAGAACATTGCAGAAATCATTCATTACGCTGTAAAACAGGGACTGGTGGACTGAAAGAGATAGAGAGTTTCTTGCCGCACTTCTTCTTCCTTGTCATAAAAACTATGACAACAAACCTATTAAAAGTATTACAAAAAAAATAGCTTTTCTACGATATTATTTCGAAATTCAATCTACTATACTTTAAATGATGGTTAAATATGCAGAAATGATAAAGGGATAAAAAAATTATGAAGGTATGAGGTATTTTAAATGATAAAGTCAAAATCAGGACGATTGATGATTGTTGATGATGAAATTGATTTATTGACCTCTTTGTGCGATATCCTTTCAGAGATTGGCTACGAGACGGTAGGTTTTACCTCGGGCAAGGATGCACTGAAGGCACTGAAGGAGCGAGATTTTGACCTGCTTTTAACAGACCTTATGATGCCTGAAATGGACGGTATTGCGCTGCTGCGAGCCGCGCTGGAAATGGACCCGCATCTTGTCGGCATCATAATAACGGGGCAGGGCACGATTCATACTGCGGTAGAAGCAATAAAGATCGGGGCATTTGATTATGTATTAAAACCGTTCAGGTTAAAGTCACTCGATATGACGCTGACCCGTGCAATGAGACTGCACCAGCTTAAAGAATCGGAAGAAAAATATCGCTCTATAGTCGAGGATCAGACCGAGCTGGTCTGTCGTTTTTTGCCTGGTGGATTACTTACTTTTGTGAACGAGGCTTACTGCCGCTATTTTGGAAAGAAGCGTGAGGAGTTGCTTGGGAACAGCTTTATGAAATTTATTCCCGATGAGGATCATGAACAAGTAGAAAGACACTTTATGTTTATTAACATGGAAAATCCTGTGGCTAAATACGAGCACCGTGTTATAAGTCCCAATGGTGAAATATGCTGGCAGCAGTGGACTAACCGGGCGATATTTGACAAGCATGGTAACTTCATTGAGTTCCAGTCGGTGGGGAGCGACATCACCGAACGCAAGCGGATGGAGGAAGAACTTAGAAAGAGAATAGAAGATCTTGAAAAGTTTTATGATATGGCAGTTAGCAGAGAGCTTAAGATGAAGGAGATGAAGAATGAAATAGAAAGCTTAAAGGTTGAACTCTCAAAGTATAAGAAGGATGAGGGTTGAAGGATGCAGGACAGGTAATAAAAGAATCGCTTCTGTCCTGTCGAAGCAGTTATCCGTCATCTATCATGCGCAAAGGGAGTAATAAATGGGCAAAGAACTTCAAATACTGATACTCGAAGATGTTGCTGCCGACGCTGAATTGATTGAACGCGAGTTACGTAAAGGGGGAATAGCATTCTTATCGAAGAGAGTGGAAACAAAAAAGGCGTTCCTGAAAGAAATTAAAGACTTTGCGCCAGATATTATCCTCGCAGACTATACACTTCCATCATTCGACGGTCTTTCCGCTTTAAAAATTGCAAAAGAACGGTGTCCTGATGTGCCTTTTATTTTCGTCTCAGGGACAATTGGCGAAGAACGGGCAATTGAAGCCCTAAAAAGAGGTGCAACGGATTATGTTCTTAAAGATCGGCTTTTACGCCTTGTACCGGCAGTAAATCGGGCATTACGTGAAGTTAGGGAGCGTGTTGAGCGCAAGCAGGCAGAGGAGGCATTACAATATAGAGTTGAATTCGAAAATCTCATTACTGTTTTATCAACAAACTTTATCAACGTTGCACCAGAAGATATTGACAAATGGATAAGCCTTGCCTTACAAACAATCGGAGAATTTGCAGGTGTTGACCGTAGTTATGTCTTTTTGTTTTCTAAGAAGGGAACGAAAATGGACAATACACACGAATGGTGTGCCGAAGAGATTGAACCGCAAATCCAGAGACTCAAAAATCTATCGGTTAATGCCTTCCCATGGTTCGCTAATAGGATAAAGAAGCGCGAGATTATTTATATTCCACGTGTCATTGATCTTCCACCCGAAGCGAACGCTGAAAAAGAAGAATTTCATCTATCAGCAATTCAATCGCTTATCAACGTTCCCATGGTCTATCGAGGAACCCTTGTTGGATTTCTTGGGTTCGATTCGGTACGGGAAGAAAAGTTATGGTCAGGAGACAGCATTGCGTTGCTTAAAATAGTGGGAGAAATTTTTGTGAATGCATTGGAGCGCAAGCGAACAGAGGAGTTGCTACTGGAGAGCGAGGCTCACTTTCGACAGTGGGCTGAAAAAACCCATAAAAGCAGGGACGCATTTTTAAATATGCTTGAGGATGTAAGTGAATCCTACAAAGAACTCGAAGAACTTTTTATGAGCCTTGTGAGGGCAATGGTCAATGCCCTTGATGCAAAGAGTCCATGGACAAAAGGTCATTCCGAGAGGGTGGCAGCGTATTCAGAGAGGATTGCAAAAGAGATGGGTCTTAATGAAGAGGAAATGAAAAACCTTCAGCTTGCTGCTATCCTTCACGATATCGGGAAAATTGGTACTTATGATTATCTTCTGGATAAACCGGCAAGACTCACAGACGAAGAGTTTGATATCGTAAAGAGACATCCGGCTCAAGGGGCAATGATCCTTAAAGATATAAGGCAATTAAAGGATATAATTCCATTAATCAGGCACCACCATGAGAGGATAGACGGAAAGGGATATCCTGATGGACTTAAGGGTGAGGAGATTCCTTTCTGTGCACGGATACTCCATGTGGCTGATTCCTTTGATTCGATGACAGCAGACAGGCCATACAGGCCCGCCCCAGGTAAAGAATATGCCTTTCTGGAATTTAAAAGGTGCAAAGGCACACAGTTTGACCCCCGGGTAGCAAAGGCAGCTTTGAAGGCATTATAAGTTCAATCGTCAAACAAATAAAACAGGCTGATGACAATAGAATCACTTCCGATGTATAATTTTAAGAAATGACACAGCCCAGATTATTCATAAATTTTTATGATGGCAGCCGTGGATAGAATATTCTCGCTCATTCTCGGTCGTTACGACCTCCGATTGGGTCGCATCGACAATCCGCTCCAATACTCTATCCCCGGCCTGTACACCATTTCTATGAATAATCTCGGATAAAGAGGTATTTTCATATGAAGAGGATTGTTGTAAAGATAGGCAGTAATATAATTGCCTATGGAAAAGAAGGACTTGATACAAAAAGAATCTCATCTATAGCACGCGAAATAGCTGAACTGCACAATACCGGATATGACGTAGTCATTGTCTCATCAGGTGCTATTGCTGCAGGTATGAAAAAACTCGGGTTAAAGGGAAAACCGAAAGATATAAAACTCAAACAGGCTGCGGCAGCAATCGGCCAGAGCAGTCTAATATGGGCTTATGAAAGAAGTTTTGGAGATTATGGGAAAAAGGTAGCACAGGTGTTACTTACACGTGATGATTTTTCTGATAGAAAAAAATATATTAACTCTAAAAACACTCTCCTTACATTGCTTTCATACGGGATTGTTCCAATAATAAATGAGAATGATACCGTTGCAACTGATGAGATAAAATTTGGCGACAATGATTATCTTGCATCTCTCGTTGCAGGTATTATAGAGGCTGAGAGGCTTATAGTCCTTTCAGATGTTGATGGGCTTTATACCGAGGATCCGCGACATAGTGAAAAGGCAAAGATTATCGAATACGTTGAGGAAATAACACCTGAACTTGAGTTAAAGGCAGGCGGGGCAGGAAGTACAATAGGTACCGGGGGAATGTATTCAAAAATCCTTGCTGCAAAAAGAGCAGTAAGCCACGGTATTACAGTCCATATTATCAGCGGGAAAAAAGATGGACTCCTGACATCTCTTATGGCAGGTAAGCACTGCGGTACTGTGTTTAATCCAAAAAAGGAAAAATTGTCTTCAAGAAAAGGATGGATTGCATACGGCAGTCGTTCAAAAGGGAGCCTTATCATAGATGAAGGTGCGGTGAAGGCCCTGATACATGGTGGTAAAAGCCTTCTTCCTTCGGGCATTATCTCTGTTGAAGGTAATTTTGAAACAGGTGATTCGGTCTATTGCCTTGATTCAAAAGGAAACCGTATTGCTAAAGGCCTGATCAATTATTCCTCTCCCGAGATTGAGAAGATAAAGGGAAGAAAGACTTCAGAGATTGAAAAGATCCTTGGATATAAATACTCTGACGAGGCGATACACAGAGATAATTTAGTGTTGCTGTAGTTTGAGAGAAGATTCGCTCACAATGGCGGTGTCAAGTTAGACCCGCGGGTTGCATTAATAATCTATTCAATTTTTTTATAGCATTTATTTCCATTTCATGATAATATTTTTAACTAAAAAGGTGTGATAGTGAAATTGAAGATTTTAGCATTAATTATTTCTCTTTTAATTTTTACTGGTTGTGCCACTTATAAATATCAACCTGAATCTTGTTATCCTTATGCAGCATACAGAGGTTATGCCGGCCCCCATTGCTCTCCCTCAGCTCCTTAATCAATAATCTAAAGGGCCTTTTAGTGCAATAAGAATGAGATAGGGGTCATTTCGGTGTCAGGTCTGGCAATCATGCATTTATATTCAATAAAAATTCGCCAATGCCAATTGATTTTATTGGCGGACTCAACGGGATTCGTTCCGACTAATGTCGGGATTAGCCTTGAGAGCATGCTTTGAACAATTTTTGTAAAGGGGCTTCTGTCAACGGTCTGGGCATAACTTATCGATTTAACAGAGAATTCACAGATCTATATTTTTATATAATTTCCTGTATTTTCTGCCCTTTCAGATATATTCTGCTACAAATCTGCTACATTTTTTCTGAGCCTTTAACAATGCTAAAACAGACTATCGCAAAAATTATTTTATTATTCTGCTACAATTGTCCACATGGAAGGCGTTTCATACTTCCTGAAAGCCGCACCTATGATATACTTTATAAAAATACAGACTATAAGTGGTAATCAATTCAAGAGCGGATTATGAAGAAAATATTGGATACAGTAGTTTTTGGTGAATATACTGCAGAAGATGTGTTAATTGTTGCCGGAGTTGTGATTGCATTATTGATAATCTTTCGAATACTAATGAGAGTTTTCAAAAAACAAGAAAGCAGTCAATACGTCCAGTTAGCTGATTGTCTGAACTGTGGTTGGCACGGAAAAGTTAGCAAGCTTGCAGGGCGATGTCCTAAATGTAACCAACCTTTAGGGGATCAGAAAGCACGTCGGATGAAATAGAATAGGAACGTTATGATATCGGCTTCTTCCTGTAATCGTGAATTTTATATTTCTCCTCACAATGCAATATTACAATCAATAATCAATAAAAAATACAAATTTACTTTCTCCAACTTGGGTAGGATTGATTGTACGGTCAAAATTCCCAGAAGAAGGCAAATAAAAAGGGGTCAAATCTTTACAATTGACATATTTAATTGAGAAATGCTATAAATGATGCATGGCGAGGCCGTTAAGGATACAGTATCCCGGAGCTGTATACCATGTGACTTCCAGGGGTAACGAAAGAAAGGAGATATTTAGGGATGATAAAGACCGGCAAACCTTTCTTGAAATCCTTTCGCAATCCATAAGGATTTATAACATAAAACCTTACAGTTATGTCCTCATGGGTAATCATTTTCACTTTCTTTTAGAGACACCGTTGGGTAATCTTGGTGAATTCATGCGACATTTCAATATAACCTATACGGGATATTTTAATCGGAGACACAGAAGAGTAGGGCATCTATATCAGGGCAGGTACAAAAGTATTTTGGTGAATAAAGACGAATATTTATCCATACTGTCAAGATATATACATCTCAATCCTGTCAGGCTAAAAAACATGAGGAAGGAACCGGAGATCGAAAAAGTGGAATATCTTGTAAACTACCGATGGAGCAGTCTTCCTGGATATATAAAGAGAGGGAAAAGGGAGGAATTCATAGATTATGAGATGGTATTGGAAGAATATGGGGGAGATAATGCCAGGGGAAGAAAAATATACAAAAACAGAATATATTCAGATATAAAAGAGGGGATTGAGATAAAAGACAAAGTAATAGGTCAAAGCATCTTGGGTGGAGAAGAATTCGTAGAATGGATTAAGGAGAGATTTCTAAAAGGAAGGCAGGATAGAGAGAGTCCATCTTTAAGAGAACTGAAGAGATACCGTGCAAAAGAAGTGATAATGAAGGCAATAGAAAAAGTAACTGGGAAAAGCCTTGAAGAGATAAAGGCATCAAAGGGAAGACTTAGGCAGATTGCAACGGATTTATTATATCGGATAGGAGGTTTAAAGGGTGTAGAAATAGGAAATTTAATGGGAGTGGATTATAGCACAGTGAGTCAGGGGAGAAAGAGGTTAAGGGGTAAAATGCAAAAAGATAAGAGCTTGCGAGAGATGGTGAGTAAGATTGAAAGGAATTTGTCAATTTAAAAGATTTGACCCCATGTTCCCCTTGTTGACCCCATGTTCCCCTTGTTCTTGCTGCCGGCGACGCTATTGTAGAAGTCGTTAATATCCCTCATAACGGAAAGAACCTCGGCACTATGCCGGTGGTGCTTATTGCCTTTTACACAGGAGAAATAGGTACACCCAACACGGTTATGACGCCTACCGATCACTATGTGACAGCGTTAAAACATAATACGGGGCGTAAGATGCAGAGAAGAATGAGGAGGTTTGGGGGCAGGATATGATTTTAACTTTATAGTTCTTTGTTTTCCAAAAAATCAATTACTTCAGGTTCAACAGATGCAATTACACTTCAACTAAGCCAGTCTGGGAATTCCGTGACAGGCACACATTCAGCCTGACACTATTGTTGTTGCTCGGAATCTATTACTTTGTCTAATGTTGCCGGAAGGCCGAGTTTTGACACACAAATTATTTTTTTGATGATAAAAACTGTGTTAACATCTCAATTATGAAAAGTTCCTAAGAGCTGATCTTCTTCTTAATCTCAATAAGTTTATTAAGCGCATCTTCTGGTTTAAGCTGTTTTAAATCCAGATTTTTGATTTCTGTAATTACAGATTCTGTCACAGAAGAGAAGAGGTCAAGCTGGACCGTGCCTTTCTTCGTTTTCCTGTCTGCAAACCTTGGCCTGCCTGTCTCATTCAGCTCCTCTTTTTCGAGATTGGCAAGCACCTCCTTTGCCCTTTTTATGATGCTATCAGGAAGCCCTGCTAATCTTGCTACCTGTATGCCGTAACTTTTGTCAGCAGGACCCTTTTCAATCTTTCTTAAAAATATAATCTCATCACCCCATTCTTTTACTGATACATTATAGTTCCTGACACCATCGTGAGTAAGGCTGAGTTCGGTTAGCTCGTTATAGTGTGTTGCAAAGAGTGTCCTTGCATTTATCTCGTTTAAGATATGTTCTGCAACAGCCCAGGCAATGCTTATACCGTCAAATGTGCTTGTGCCCCTTCCTACCTCGTCGAGAAGTATGAGACTTTTAGCGGTTGCATTGTGTGTGATGTTTGCTACCTCTATCATCTCTACCATGAAGGTGCTCTGACCTTTTGTAAGGAAATCAGATGCGCCTATCCTTGTAAAAATCCTGTCAGCAATCCCTATCTTCGCATCAGATGCAGGGACGAAGCTCCCAATTTGTGCCATGATAACTATAAGTGCAATTTGCCTCATGGATGTGGATTTCCCAGCCATATTCGGGCCTGTAATTATAAGGAGACGGTCGTTTTCGTTATCCATAAAAATGCTGTTTGGTATAAACCTTTCATCCATTGGTATTCTTTCGAGGACAGGATGCCTCCCGTCTGTTATATCGATTACCCCGGTTTCATCTACAGTAGGCTTTATATAGTTATACCTTTTTGCAACAACGGCAAGCGAGGCAAGAAAATCAACGATTGAGACGGCTGAAGCTGTTTTTGACAGAAGTGCAGATTCTTTTTGTATATCATCGAGTATTTCCTGAAAGAGCTGGTACTCAAGATTCTTAAGTCTTTCTTCAGCTCCGAGGATACTTGTCTCATATTCTTTAAGTTCCGGGGTTATAAACCTTTCTCCCCCCACAAGTGTCTGTTTTCTGATGTAATCGTCCGGGACCATATGGAGATTTGCTTTTGTGACCTCGATATAGTAACCATAGACCCGGTTATATCTGACTTTCAGGGAAGATATACCTGTCCTTTGTTTTTCCTTTTGCTCCAGCTCTGCAATAAAGTCCTTACCTTTTGTAGATATGTTCCTGATCTCGTCTAAATCAGTATTATATCCAGACTTGATAATCCCACCGTCTCTGAGGCTTATCGGAGGATTATCAACAATACTTTTCTCTATTAATTTAATGAGGGCTGAAAATTCGGATATCTCCTCTGAAATTGAGCTTAGATAAGGATTTTTAGAAGAGCCAAGAGATTTCTTGATCTTTGGCAGGTATGATACGGAATTTTTGATTGCTAAAAGATCCCTCGCATTTGCACTCTTTGAACCAACCTTTGCAGAAAGCCTTTCGAGGTCCTGTATTTTCCGCAGAGACGTCCTGAAATCTTCAAGCAGCTCGTAGTCTTCTACAAGATATTCAACTGCATCCCGCCTCTTTTTTATTTCATGGATATTAATAAGAGGTTTCAAGATGGAGGCCCTTAAGAACCTTCCGCCCATAGGGGTAAGTGTTTCATCAAGGACCCAGAGAAGCGTGCCTTCGTTTGAGCTATCCTTAAAATTGTGAGTGAGTTCAAGGTTGCGCTGTGTTGCTGCATCTAAAAACATATAAGAATCCTGTCTCAAAGTAGTTATCTTTTTAAAACTTAATGTTTCCTTCTGTGTATCCTCAAGGTAACTGATTAGTGCCCCGGCAGCAGAGATTGCAGCAGTCATGCCATCGCATCCATAACCGTCAAGAGAAGAGACCCTTAAATGCTTCAGTAAAGTCTTATATGCCTCTGAATAATCAAAATACCAATCATCATAAACAGATATATAAAAGTTATTGAGAGACTCTTTATAGTGGATATTGTCCTTGAGACTATGGGGGATCAGGATTTCTCTTGGTTCAAACCTGTACATCTCATCCTCAATATTTTCAGCTGTTTCATAAACGATAAACTCTCCTGTAGAGATATCGACTGCTGCTATGCCGTGCTTGCCTCCAGAGGAAAACAGGCTTATGATATAAGAGTTTTCTTTAGGGTTTTCGGGTGCATGTGTTCCAGGTGTAATTACCTTTACAATATCCCTCTGGACAATGCCTTTTGCCTCTTTTGGGTCTTCTAACTGTTCGCAAATTGCAACCTTAAATCCTGCTTTAATCAGCTTTGATATATAACCTTCTGATGCAAAGTAAGGGATACCGCACATAGGTACAGGCTCTTCCTTTGATTTATCCCTTGTTGTGAGCGCTATCTGCAGTATCTTGGATGCCTTCTCTGCATCCTCTCCAAACATTTCGTAAAAATCTCCAAGCCTGAAAAAGACAATTGCGTCTTTGTATCTTTCTTTGATGCTTAAGTATTGTTTCATCAAGGGGGTTATTTCTGACATAACTGATTATTTAATAACATAAGACATTGAAAGTGCAATATGTAAGTTTGATATATGAAAAAGATGCTTTAGGCAGCCCTTCGAGGAATCATAAAAATTAGTCACAGATTTTAAAATCTGTGTTGGTTATAATCATGCATGAACCTCTTTTTGTTTTCATGGTAGAATGTTGTAGATGGGTAAAAACCTCTTCATGTAGAAAATTAAAATAAGGAGTCTATGGATAAAACAGAAGAAAAGATTAGAGAGATTCTCGAGAGCCTCCAGTGTATTTTATCAGCCCATGACAGTTGTGCGGAATTAGTTGAAGTTAAGGATAACAGGGCAGTGATAAACTGTGTCGGCCCATGTGTACGCTGCGACAACAGATGCATTGAAGATGCGATTAAGGAAAAGTTACCTGATATTGAAGTGATTGTAAGATAGATATTGTAGAAATAATGTCCTTAAAAGGAAAAAATACCTTAAAGGAGAATATATGAATCCGGTATTAAAAGCAATCGCAGGAAGAAGGGCTGTAAGGAGCTATGAGTCCAAACCAGTTCCCGGGGAAATAATTAACAAGATTATAGAAGCAGCCAATCAGGCACCATCAGCCATGAACAGCCAGCCCTGGCGTTTTGTAATTGTGGAGGACAAAGAATTCCACAGAAAACTAACAGAAGCAGCCATCCCAAACAGCAAAAAAAGGCTGGAGCCTTTTAAGGATATTAACCCTGAAAGATACCAGTCTATTATGAAACGATACGAGGAATTAGAAGACCCGATTTACTATTCAGCCCCTGTAATCATATTTGTTATAGGCTCTGGTCAATTTGTAGATTTGTCCTGTCCCCTGGCATGTGAGAATATAATGTTAGCAGCATATTCACTAGGACTTGGAAGCTGCTGGGTCCATTTCGGTTCTCTGGTAACAGACAATGAAGAAATAAGAAAAGAACTTGAATTATCTAATGATGAAAAAATATACGGTCCGATAATTATCGGTTACACACAAAATTTTCCTGAACCACCTCCGAAAAAGGAACCCCAGGTTAAATGGATATAGTCACTAATGCGGTCATAAGTAGAGCCATATAATTCGTCATTCCCTCGAAAGCGGGAATCCAGTGTATCGTGGGGTGACGAACCGCCAGTACTGGATTCCGGGTCAAGCCCGGAATGACAGAAGAAAGAATAAGAACATGTCTTTTTACTTATGGTCTCCTTAGTAAATACTGAGACTAATAAAGACTGGGCAAGCTTATCTCATTTTCCATTGTGAGCCAGGGGTTAAAGGGGTTAAGGATTATAATATTTCTTTTTCTTTTTCAGATAATCCTGTTCGACATGCCCGCCATAATCATGCGGATATTTATAGCCCTTTCCATGCCCTAATTTTTTAGCACCGGGATAGTGACTGTCTTTTAAATGGTCCGGGACCTCCATTGTCTCTTCAGTAGCAATATCTTTCATTGCAGTTTCTATGGCTTTATAACAGGCGTTGCTTTTTGGTGCGGTTGCAATATAAATGGCTGCCTGTGCAAGGGGTATCCTTGCCTCCGGCATGCCGATGAATTCCACTGCCCTTAATGCAGATGTAGCAATGACCAGCGCCATAGGGTCAGCATTCCCCACATCTTCTGAGGCGCAGATGACAATGCGCCTTGCAACAAATCGAGGGTCCTCACCTGCGTAAATCATCTTTGCAAGATAATAGACAGCAGCATCGGGGTCTGAACCACGCATGCTCTTTATAAAGGCAGAGATTGTGTCATAGTGCTGGTCACCTTTTTTATCATAGACGATGACTTTTTTCTGAATGGACTCTTCTGCTATCCGGATGTCTATTTTTATAGTACCGTCTTTGTCAGGAGATGTCGTAAGAGCAGCTATTTCCAGCGCAGACAAAGCCTTTCTCGCATCTCCGTCAGACATTTTAGCAATATGTTTTAATGAATTTTCATCTGTAATTATATTTAAGTTACCCAGTCCTTGTTCTTTATCCTGAAGGGCATTATTTAAGACCTTCAAAATATCTTCCTCTGTGAGCGGTTTCAATTCAAATATCTGACTTCTTGAAAGGAGGGCTGTATTTACGTAAAAGAATGGGTTTTCTACTGTGGCAGCAATAAGCGTTATATTCCCTTCCTCAACATCAGGAAGGAGGGCGTCCTGCTGTAGTTTATTAAACCTGTGAATCTCATCAAGAAAGACAATGGTGTGTATACCCTTAGCCTTTCTGGCCTTAGCATGCTGTATAACCTTTCTGATTTCATCAAGCCCGATAGTGGCTGCATTAAGCCATTCAAAATGTGCCTTTGTCTTTTCGGCAATTATTCTTGCAAGGGCGGTTTTTCCAGTACCGGGCGGGCCATATAGGATTAAAGATGTGATCCTGTCCGCTTCTATAGCCCGCCTTAGTAATTTTCCAGGCCCGAGAATGTGTCTCTGTCCGACATATTCATCAAGAGTTTTTGGACACATGCGATAAGCAAGAGGCGGTATGAGATCTTCTTCTTTAAATAATTCCATATTTTATGTTCGCTGATATGATGGAAATTTTCAAGTTATATCAAGTCTTTTTAAAGGATATTGGAAATGATATACTATTTTCAACATACAAGGATGTTTATAAAGTATAAGGCTGTAGATTTATAGGAGGTTGCAATGTTTCATACCGCAGACCCCGAAGATGTTATTGACGGCAAGATTACCGATGTATATTTTGAAAGAACACTAAAAATCCTTAAGGCTAAAAAGATAAACCCGGTTGTAAAGGCTGAATTTATCGCTAAAAGCCTTCCTGAAAACTGGCCCTGGGCTATATTTGCAGGACTTGAAGAGGCGATATATCTGATGAAACATCTGCCAATCAAGGTAAGGGCAATGAAAGAAGGGACTGTCTTTTATCCTTATGAGCCTGTGGTGGAGATAGAGGGGAGATACCAGGACTTTTGCGTGTATGAGACCGCAATACTTGGTTTGATATGTCAGGCATCAGGCGTTGCAACAAAGGCTGCGAGATTCAAGAAACTCGCCGGCGATAGGGTTGTTATCAGTTTTGGCGCTCGCAGGATGCATCCGATACTTGCACCTATGATTGAAAGAAATGCATATATCGGAGGATGTGATGGTGTTTCGGTTGTCAAGTCAGGTGAAATAATTGGTGAAGATCCTATGGGTACAATGCCTCATGCACTGATAATATGTATGGGCTCTACAGTAGATGCAATAAAAGCATACGATGAGGTTTTAGAGCCTAAATTAAAAAGGGTTGCTTTAATAGATACATTTCTTGATGAAAAATTTGAATGCCTTAACGTCGCAGAGGCCCTTGGCGGAAAACTTTTCGCAGTCAGGTTCGATACACCTTCATCGAGAAGGGGAAACTTCTACAGGATTCTTGAAGAATGCAGGTGGGAGTTGGACATGAGAGGATATAAGCATATAAAGTTCTATGTGAGCGGTGGAATAAAGGAAGAAGATGTCCCCGAGTTAAATCCTGTTGTTGATGGCTATGGTATTGGTACTTCCATAAGTAATGCCCCTGTCGTGGATTATGCAATGGATATTATGGAGGTTGAAGGGAAGCCCCAGGCTAAGAGAGGTAAATGGTCAGGAAGTAAGAGAGTCCTGAGATGCCCGGGATGTGGTAAAAGAAAGATTGTTCCGAACGATAAAGATAAGCATGTATGCTTGTGTGGAAAAAGATTTGAAGACATACTTATTCCTGTACTCGATAAGGGTAAGCAAATTATTAAGTTGGAACCTCCCTCGAAACTCAGAAAAATGGTTTTTGAGAATATAAAAGCTCTTTTTTTGAATGAAGGATAAGATTTTGCTATTCATAACTGCTTACTACTTACTGCATACTGCTTACTAACGAGAATGGCTTCTATTTATATCTTGCTTGCAATGTTTCTCTGGAGTTCTCTCGGTGTGGTCGTTAGGCTCTCAGGTGTTGAAATACATACACTTATCTTTTATTCAGTTGTAGTAGCTTTGATTGTCCAGGGAATAATTTTATCCCTGAAAAATTACAGAAAAGAGATTCCAGAGATCAAGAAGCTTAAGTATCCCATGATACTCGGCCTTTTTTCACTTTTAAATACATTAACTTACTTTTATGCATTTAAACATACTACGATAGCAAATGCTGTCCTTACACATTATACAGCTCCTGTAATCGTTGCATTTCTTGCTCCGCTGTTTCTAAGAGAGATTATCACGAGAAGGATTATTTTTGTGATAGTTATAGCTTCAATCGGCCTCTGGATTATGCTTGAAGGATTCTCATTCAAAGAAGGTCAAATGGCCGGCATAATGGCTGGTCTTGCCTCAGGACTTACATATGCAATAATCATTATCTTTGCGAGGATACAGGCCCGGAATTTTAATCCGCTTGTGCTTACTTTTTTTTCAAATGCTGTTATTGCAGTCCTGCTTGCACCCTTTATAAGGGAGGTGCCCTTAAATGCCTTATGGAGTTTTCTGGTGATGGGAATAATTCATTCCACTATAGCACCTATTTTATATTATAAAGGGCTCCAGTATGTTACTGCTAACAGGGCTGCTGTCCTTGGTTATCTTGAACCTGTCAGCGCGATAATCTTCAGCATGTTATTCTTAAATGAACTGCCGGGGGAAAATTCGATTATTGGTGGAATACTAATAATTATTTCAGGTTATCTGACTCTAAAAAAAGAAAGGTGAAATTACCTTTATTTTTTATTTTCTGAAATGTCAGGTGTTTGAGCACTTAATTCTTTATGGAATAAATAGAGTGCCTCACTCAGTGGAAGTTCCGGATATCTGATGGTGGCCTCAATCACATCTGCAATAGGATAATCGACGTGATGTCCTTCGGGATATAAAATTCGAATAAACTTTCGTTTTAAAAGATAACAGCGTTTAATATGACCATTTTTATCAGTGAAAGGAATAATAACATGCTCAGGGTCTTCTTCAAGTCCATAACGTTTTATTAATTCATTAATTTCTTCCACTACTAATGTCCGTTTAAAAAATAGCCTTAGGATTGAAGCATCAGTTTAAACAATGATATAACATAATACATTATATAAAATTATAGATTTGTATAGCTAATAGCAGCAATGAGATATCAATAAAATGGATCCAATTACCCACGGGCTTGCAGGTATAACAATTGCTAACCTTGGCTTTAAGCGAAAAGCAGCCATGTGGGTATTGCTCCTTTCATCAATTGCTCCGGATTTTGACTACATAACACGATTCTGGGGTGCGGATATATTTCTCAGATACCACAGGGGTATAACACACGGCATACTTGCCTTGTTTGTTATCCCGATAATAATCGGTCTCATTTTTGGCTATAGAAAAGGGTTTTTATATTATTCCTTCACAGCCTTTCTCGGCTATGCCGCACATCTCTTTATGGACCTCACAAACCAATATGGCACGCGCATTCTTTCTCCGCTTGACTGGCAGCAGTATTCCCTTGACCTGATATTTTACATTGACCCATATATAATTATAGGTTTTCTTCTATCTGTCATCCTGTGCAAGTTTAATAAAAACAGGACTACAGCCATAGCGCTTATTACAGTGGTCCTTTTAATTGCTTATACAGGTAGCCGATATTATCTTCACGGTAAGACAAAGGAATTTTTAAGGGAGAGAATGGATGCCAATACTTATATGGTATGTCCCCTGCCTAATGACTTTCTGAGATGGTGGTTTATTGCAAAGTCAGGGGATGAGATAAAAGTAGGTTTTGCAGACCTCTTTACACAGAGGATATGTGTGCAGGAAACATACTGGATACAAGACAAAGACCTGTTTATAGACAAGTCAAAGGAGACCAGGGTTGTAAGAAATTTTCTTTATTTTTCAAAGTATCCGTATGCTGAGGTAAGGAAAGAAGTCGGGAAGACAACAGTGGTCTGGCGTGAGCTTGCCTATTCCTTTTTCTCAGGAGATCATTTTGTAGCAAAGGTGGTATTTGACAAAGATGGAAAGTTATTAAATTCATCCTTCAAATTTTAATATTTTACAACTCTATATTCTCTTTGACTGCAGTTTTGATTATTTTTTCCTCTGCTACCTCTATAGGAATTATATCTACATCAAAAGGCTCTGCAAAAATAAGACCTGACTTTTACCCCTTGTGATACCCTTTGTCAAAGATAAAGAAACGACCCCTTATCGTCTTTTTCTCTTTAGTTTAATTAGTCAAGAAGGTCCCCTTAGTATGTCCATGATTGACTGGAAATTCGAGCCTCTCCCTGAGGCGAGTATACCGAGTCTTAGATTTGACATAACATACCAATACTTATAACCTTATCTCTATATAGGCCTTCTCTCGTATGCCTTTAATCCAGTTTTTATATATCTCTGAAAAACGATCCTCGGCCAATTGATTCCTTACATCTTTTCTCACTTCATCTATACTTTGTGCAGATATCTTTTCCTCAAGCTTTACAATGTGAAGCCCCTTTTCAGACCAGAATGGGATACTGAAATCGCCTGTTTTCATCGTATTAAGCACATCAATGAATTCTTTTGCGAGATGGTTTTTTTTCATAAATCCAAGATCACCACCAAGCCTTCTTGAAGGATCTTCTGAATACTCTTTTGCGAGTGTGGAGAAATCCTCATCTTCCTTCAATTTTTGAATGATTAAGTCTGCCCTGTCCTCTATAGCCTTTTTGTCTGCATCATTTTCCGGTCTCTTAAAGAATATCTGCCTAAGCCTGAGAGTTTCACTATCACCGGGACTTTTCTTATTTTCCTCCATGTATTTTTTTACTTCTTCATCAGATATAACAATCTTACTTCTTATTTGCTGGCTGACAAGCTTGCTGACAGTTATCTGTTCAGAGAGTATTTTTCTGTACTCTTCAAATGTTAACCCTTCTTTTTCGAGAGATTCCCTTAAGGCGTTATCAGTCAATGAATATTTCTTTTTTATATTTTCTATAGCTTCTGTCATTTCTTCGGGTGTAACACCAAGCCCAAGCCTCTTGGCTTCCTGGATCTGGAGTCTCAGGTCAATAAGCTTACCAAGAAAAAATGCCTCATTATCTTTGAATATATTCATCCGTTCTTCTTCCTTCAACGACTTTACCTGGTCTGTTGCCTCATGCTCCATCATCTTATATAGCTCGCTCCATGTTATAACCTCCTTGTTGACCACTGCAACTACGCGGTCGAGTAAAACGGCAGCATGAGGACCCGGCTCTTCACGTACGTGTTCCAGAGGTTTTACATCAGTCCTTTCTTTAATAGGCGGTATGGTCTCTCTCTGAATAACCTGTTTCGTTGAGCTATCTACCGTGGTAGTATCCTGAGAAGGTTGGACAGACTTAGAAACAATAAAAACCTTGTCATACCCCAGGGAATACAGTTCACTTTTTAAAGCATATGCTTGTGTTTCCTGGCTAAATTCACCGCAATAAACTTTATATAGACCTTCGGTTTCATGTACCGAGCATTTAATCCCTCTGTCTTTCAGGGTTTTGACTAAATTCTGTGTGTGTTTCTCTGACGAAAATGCTCCAACCTGAACAGAAAATATTTCTGATGAGTAAAGAACTTGATGGGTAAAAAAGAAAATAAATAATAGTGCGATAACCTTAAAAAAGAAGTCTATCTTCATAAAAATATCCTTTCCTCCGCCTGAACAACTTAAACAAAGAATTCCCTGCACCAAAACTTAATGAATTATAAAATAGTAAGGAAATAAGGGGACTATAGGATGTCCCCCTTTGTAATGAGCATCCTACTGCTCCACAAGTTCCACACGCCTGTTTTTGGCCTTTCCTTCTTCGGTTTTATTGGAGGCTATGGGGTTCAGTGAACTTACCCCGTATGCCTTAAGCCTTGATGAGGCTATGCCGTGTTTCGATACAAGCGAATTAGTCACGGCTACGGCGCGGTCCTTTGAGAGCTTCATGTTGGCGTCGAAAGATCCCGCGTTGTCGGTATGGCCGACGACATAGACCTTAAGCGCGTTGTTGTTTTTGAGGAGTTTGGCAATCTCGGCTATCGCCGCGTCGGATTCGGGCTTTATCTCGGCCTTCCCGGTGTCGAAGTAGATTCCATATAAAGAAACATGGCCCGTCGCATTGATGTCGTTGCCCATCGCCTCGGCGTTGGCCTCGACCTCCTGTTTCATGACTTCTTTTTCAACAATGGTGAGTCTGTACAAGGTCGGCCAAGCCGATACCGTCACCCATGTTTCTTTGCCGTCTTTCTCAAGCTTGACAGTGGAATTCCAAGGGCGTTCACCTTCAAACAGCACCTTGCCCCCTATTTTTGTGAGTGCGTTTTGGATATTTCTGACCACCTTGAGGTCTCCCGGCCCCTTGGCACCCTGGTTGAGGTTATATTGTATATAATACTTATGGCCCTCTACGGAGACTTTTTTGCCGTTCTGGACAAAGAATTCGTGTTTATCAAAATCCTTTTCACTGTAATCGATGATATGAAAATCCGGCATCCTCGTCAGCAGGGGGTGGTCTTTGCTCCCTTGCTTATCTTTTTCGGCGGCGAAGACGTTAAAACCGATCAACACAAACAACATGCATAAAATTACGGCAATAACCTTGTTCATTATAAAGCCTCCTCAATGAGATTTTTATAAGGATACTGCGAACCGTTTGAAATGTAAAGCGTGGGTATGTCAACCCTGCGTATACGGGTTGTCTCGAACGATCTTACTTTTCGTTTGGCTTTTCATTTCTCTCTTCAATTTTACCGAACAATGAGTTAAGCGGCTTGGCCGCTGGAACGTCTGGTTGGGCGATCATTTTTCCATTCTCTGTCACTTGTTAAGTTGACTAAATTGGCAACGTCCCCTATTTATCAACGCAACGCTTACTTCTAACTTTAGGACATGAGATGGCGGTAATCTATGTAGAAGAGAAGGGCGTTCGGTGTTCGGTATTTTTTTGCCTCTCTTCCCGTTGAGTTTGTCAAACTTGACCCTGTGTTCAAGTGGAGGATATATAAAGCCATCTTTGTTTTTATATTTAGTGATCCACTTGCATGCGTTATCAAAATTAGCCGCAGGCATGACCTGACCACCATCAAATTTGATTTGTGACGCATAATCTAAGAACCCAAATAAGTCCGATATAATCATTTTATCAACGACCAACATCAGCCGACCCCGCCACAGACGCCGGACTGAAAAGGAAAAGCGGCTATTCGAGGTCGGCCGGATGAATTTGTTATCCCAAATGAGAACTCGTGAAGGGGTCAAATCTTTGATATTGACAAATATGTCACAGATAAAGATTTGACCCCATTCCCTGTTTTCTTCTCGAGTTCTGCCCCTTACCCGATCCTGGAGCTAACTGGATGACGCATTATGTGTGAGCCATATCTTTGATGAGGACGGTATAAGGGTTCTGAATTGTTTCTATGCCGTGGAGAACAAGACCGAATGGTCTCTCCACTGTCGTCGGTAGCACGGAAGATACGCAACGTTCCGTGCTGCAAGGCTATTGAGCATCGATAAGTGTTTGGTGCAGACTTTTGTTCTGATACCGTGGTGGAAACCAAGTCGGAGCTATTGGACAATCTTTAAAAAAATAAGGAAATGGAATTTTCTATTTTTATTTCCGATCAGGTTCGCTTTTTCTCTTGACAGTGCGGGGCCTTATAAGTGTTGGACGCCTTCTCAATGCTTTTATTGATGCTATCTGCTCATGGTCATACATTCATTTTTTTGTAAACACTGTGAGCACAACCCCTTGTCGCGATATTCATAAAACTTACCCAAACAACTACTGGCTGTTTTACATGAATCATTACGCGTACAGAGCGAACACTCATTCCCACTTTCAACGTATTCATAAAACTTACCAAAACAGCCTTTTAGGCTATAATCCTTTTGGGGCCTGATTTTCTCAAGTGCCCTCGTAGCCTCTTCTCTTATTGAAGAATCATCATCCCTTAAGGCAAAAATCAGAGGTTCAACTGCGCGTGGGTTTTTTATCTCCCCAAGTGCCTTTACCGTTTTCTGGCGGACAATCTGCCTTTCATCCTTTAGAGCCTCTATCAATAAGTCCAATGCACTGGAATCTCTTATCCCTTGCTGAACCATTGCATTTAGAATAGCTTGGCAAACTGCCTCACTGTGTTCACTTGTTGCATGCTTCACCTGTCGTTTCCAATTATCAACAATAAAAAAATCAGGTTTTTCTGATGTATACTTATACATATCTGAAAAGGATAGTGTTTCATACTCTAATACATCAAGTAACGGTTTTATAATTTTAAAGTCACCTATTTTATTTAATGAGTTAATAATAGTTATTTCCATGTTTTTGGTGTCATTCAGTTGGTCTTTAACCGAAAGTGCAGCTGTCATGCCCTCATTAGTATTTCCTCGTAGGAACAGAAGTTCTACTACAGTCCATAAGCTTTGCCACATCCCAAAACGAAGCTTACCATTCCAAATAGAGAGTGCTTGAAGTAACGCCCATACATGATCATTCTTTATTTCCCCTAAAAATTCAACTGCTTTAAATACAAATTGCTTTTCGCTCAGAAGTGCGATTAACGACTCACTAAATCGAGGCTGTTTGATTTTGCTTAATGCTTCCGAAGCTTTTCTTTTCACTGATTCAGATTCACTCAGTTCATTATTCATCAGGAACTTGATTGCCTCTGATGCCACTTTTGAATCGCCGATGTCGCACAATGCCAATGCTGCTTCTATTTGAATATCTAAGTTTACTTTAGAGCTTAAGACTTGCATTAGTCTTTGAATGTTTCCTGTTTGCTTTAACTTGGCTATATTAGGTGGGCCAAAAAATTTTTCGATGATTCCCATAGGTTGCCTCCTTTCATGTGTATACCCGCAATGACGAATAAGGTTATAGACAACAATGCCGTCTTTTTCATAATTATCATTTTATCTTCGTCCAACAATGAGTTAAGGGACGCGGCGGCTTTTTACCGCGTCCCTTTTGAACGACTGGTTGTACGCTTTCATTTGTTCTTTAATCTTCCTCATTAAACGGTCGCTGTTGTCCCTATTTTCCTTCCCTATAGTTATCCCTGCCAATTTCCTATGCCATCCCAGATAAATTCCAGATTTCGAGAGGCACCCCGGATAGCGCATCGGCTGGTAAACTCTGCATGAGCCGCCCGCATTAAGTCCATCCCCCCTTTTTGGTTTAGTATTTTACCAATGAGACGAAGTTCTTGCTCTGGCGCTCCGCCTTGTCCTTGAACAAATCCTTGTGGATGCTCCCGATAAATGGTTACCATTTTTTCAATGGCGTCATCAAATTCGTACTCCTGCGGAACTGTTTGCACAGTTCGGTGTTCTTTAAGTGCACGCTCGACCTCCGGCCCTCCGATGCACTTCAGGGCACCTGCAACATCTATCGATATGTCATTGTCCGAGAGAGCGTTGATTAGCGATTCTATTGAACTTGCAGCACCGATTTTTCCCAGCGCATTTGCTGACATTCTTCGCACATTTATGTCTTCGTCCTTTAGCGCTGAGATTAGGGGTTCAACAGCGGGTGTCCCGAATTTTGCAAGTGCTTCTGTAACCACGTCACGCACATGCCCGTTAGAATCTTGCAGCGCTAAGATGAGCGGCTCAACAGCGGGTGTCCCGAGTTTTGCAAGTGCTTCTGCAGCCGCTTCACGCACCAATAACAGTGCTGAGATGAGCAGCTTAGCAGCGTGTGGCCCGATTTTTGCGCGTGCTTCTGCTGCGTCATACCCCAATAAGGCTGCGTCCTTCATTGCTGAGATGAGCGGTTTAACGGCCCTCACATCTCCAACTTTACCAAGTGCTTGTGCTGCCTTTGCGCGCACATTTGCTTCTTTGTGCCGTAAGGCTTTAATTAAACCCTCAACATCTTTCTTGGCAAGCATCTTTTCCACATTCGGTGGGCCAAACAAATCAAAGATTCCCATCTTATTTCTCCTTTATCTACGAGCCGCGCGCCGAGCAAAAGGGGAGCGGTTGCTGTTCGATTCTTATATTTTTACCGCACAAAGCACTTGCAGCGGTCATAACATAAGAGTTTCGCCTTCTCTGTTTATTTTGTTCGTACAACGCCGCTGCTCAGGGGTGGCGCGGTTTTTACGCCATCCCTTGGAGCAGACAGGTTAGATCTTTCAGGTGATTCACCAGAACCATTTCTACTTGATCCACAAGCGACGTATATAATATAACCGCAACCTACCCCTTAATGCCGTTCAGAGATTCTTCAGCAAACGGCGAACTGTGTATTAACTGATAACCACCACGAAAGGTGCCTACAAAAATTTGTGTTATACTTATTTATTGCTGGCTTCAGGCACGAGTACGGTCGCATCGCCAAATGTTAGTTTGCACATCCCCGACTTCTGGAGACTGTGTAAGGTTTCAGTATCAATACTAAAGGCTAAGCAAAGTGAACAGCGGTTCTTTAGAAGCGTCAGGGTTTGGGGCATACCTTCATTCCGCTCAAGCCGATAGCCGTCGCCGGTGGTTGCCTGCTCTGTGGCAGTACCTTTGAAACCTAGTGTCGAAGTGTAAACGCATGTACCCTTAGGTCCAGAAACGCCCACCCCAAGAAGCATGCCATCTCCCACCGCTCCGGTAACAGCGATCTGTTTTGTTACCAACGTGAGTGACTTCTCATCAGGGCTGGAGAAGAGAGCTCTAATCTCTAGATATGGGAAGTCAGTGCTCATGGCTCGGCTTTTCGTGCCGTCCGTACACTCGATCTCTTGGCTGAGGTTTGCGGAGAGTTGGGTCACCGACCACTTGCCAGGTTCTTGTGCGGCACAAACAGTAGACACAAGAATAACAAGGGTCAGGACGAGCCCAGACATTCTAAAAAAATAGTGACTATTTGTTCTTATCATGAGATTCTCCTTTCTATCTAATGCGCGAGTTGAGCAGTGGGCCGGAGGCCCATCTGTTTCGAACTCCTGGTTCTCCCCTCGCGGAGCGCATTCACCCTGTTCGCTGCTCAACTCGCGCATTCTCCCCGAGCGGAGCGAGGGGAGAACCAGTTATTAGATAGTTACAGAACTTTAGCAGAAAGTTTTAATCCAGTCAATAGCAATTAAAAGCAATATTGACATATCTGCTGGATATAATTATACTTTTTAAAATGACTAATACGCTATTTATGATGTTAGTCATATTCAAATTCTATGCAACCTATACCAAGTGATATTTTGACTCAATTCGAGGCCGTCCTGAAAAAAAGGGCAGTGCCTGTTTCCCGCCACGCGGATTATAGGAAGTGGCTCCGGTATTATCTTGATTTCCGAGGCAAATATACGCTTCCTGATTCCAAATCAGAACATATGCGTTTGTTCATCGAAAAATTGCAAAAAAAGAATCAGACGCCCGAACAGCAAAAGCAGGCAGCGCATGCACTGTCTCTTTATTTTGAGATACTGAATGCAGAGACAAAGGCTGCGACAATATCCACATCGTCTCAATACCGGGCAACCACGGAGGGATTGCCCCTACAGGTATCGGAGGCAGCAACAACCCCCGCCACCCCTCGTAGCGAGTCTTCGCGCAGAGTCGCTACGACCTTTACTAAGGGGGAATCTTCCAATGACTTATCGAGGGCTGAGGCGATAACGCCGATATATTCCCCTCTTTCGGATATGCAACAGCCGCAGCGCGTACCGGAAACAGAGCCTGCTATGCCAAAGAAATCGGCTGGCAGTCGTTATAATGAATGGCGTTGTCTGGAGAAATCCGGATCTCCAGCCTGGGACAAGATCATCGACAATCTGGCGGCAGAGATCAAGATACGGCACTATTCCCGAAAAACGCTCAAAGCTTATGCGGATTGGAGCCGCAAATTCCAGAGCTACCTGCGAAACAAACCGCCTGATGAACTGTCGGCAACGGATGTTAAGGCTTATATCACGTATCTGGCTGTGAAATGCAAAGTGTCTGCATCAACGCAAAACCAGGCGTTCAACGCTTTGTTGTTTTTGTTCCGCCATATTCTGAAGAAAGATTTCGGCGATCACAAGGACATTCCCCGTGCGAAGAAATCGAAGTATATCCCCGTGGTTCTTTCACGAAAGGAAATAGACGCTGTCTTGAAACATCTGGGGCATCCCTACGATCTTGCGGTCAAACTGTTGTACGGCTGCGGGCTTCGTCTCTTCGAATGCGTGACATTGCGGGTAAAGAATTTCAATTTCGACGCCGGAATCCTTACGGTACATGGAAAGGGCAGTAAAGACCGGACCGTGCCAATTCCACAGACGATCATGCCGGAATTAACGGCACAGTTTGAGGCAATAAAAAAACTTCACGATGAGGATCTTGCGGCAGGCTACACGGGCGTGTTTCTTGAAGATCAACTCGAAAAGAAATATCCGAAAGCCGCGAAGGATTTCATCTGGCAATGGTTTTTCCCGCAGCAATCGTTAACTTTCGTGGAGGGAACCAAGGAACGGCAGCGGTATCATCTTCATGAAACACACGTTCAGCAAGCGCTATACGAGGCTGTCCGGCGGGCGAAGCTCACGAAGCGGGTCACCTCCCACACCTTTCGCCACAGTTTCGCCACGCACCTCTTGCAGGCCAACTATGACATCCGCACAATTCAGACGCTGCTCGGCCACAGCGATGTAAGGACTACGATGATATATACCCACTGCATACCGAGCAGGACTGTAAAGGAAGCTAAAAGCCCTCTTGATTTTTAAATAAATTGAGCGATTCTTTTAAGGTTGTCATTGCGAGGAGCGGAGCGATGTGGCAATCTCTATCACTTAAGACGAGATCCCTCACGGAGTTTATCCTGAGCAGTAAGATAAGATTCCTCACTGCGTTCGGAATGACAGGCAAAGGGTTCGGAATGACAATTCTAAATGGTTTATACATAAAAATCGCTCAATTTAGGTTTTAAATAGAGTCTGTCCATAAAGTCAGTTTTTTTGTCATTCCTGCGGAGGCAGGAATCCAGAAACTATTGGAAACACTGGATTCCGGCTTAAGAACTGCCGGAATGACACATATATAAGCAGACTTTATGGACAGACTATAGATAAGGGGATGTATATTTTGTTTTTACAGGTAACTACAATTTTAAAAAGACTATAGCATATTCCCTTTTTCAGACAAGCTACCGCCTTTATAGTACAGCAACTCCTTGCCCCGTCTGCAGTCGGGGCGTTTCATTTGGATAGACAGGTATGATTGCTCTTACTGATAAACCGTAGACGCTATTTTTACGGTCAGATCACCGAGCATGTTGGTATAACTTCCCAGTTCATTATCATACCAGCCATAGATTGAGGTCTGTGTAACTGGTATTTCTATGTTCGATGGAAGCTGTCCAGCTAATGACTCTGGAACTTTGTAAAGTTTCGAAAGGTCCAGTGTTACAAAGGCTGTCCTTGTGTGTGTCTCGTTGCCTTCAATAATAGTAGCCGGCCCGAATTGTCCAATTATATCGGAAGATACATTCTGCTCATCCGTATATTTGATATAACCCCTCTTTTCCCTCTTTTCAGCATCACGATAAATGTCGTTAATAAGGGTTCGATTAATTGCGGGGCTGCCTGGTTCGTCATATAATGCAACTACCAGGATGATTAGAGATCCTGTAGTGGTTGGGATACGCACTGATTCTGCAATAAACCCTATCTTGTTCATCTCCGGGATTACCAGGCCGAGTGTCTTAGCGGCTCCGGTAGTTGTCAAAATGATATTATTCATGATGCTTCTGTTTTTCCTTAAGTCAGTGGCACCGGCCTCTGGTAACCTGTCCAGTACTTCCTGGGTCCCTGTGGCAGCATGGATTGTGGCCATAGAAGCACTCAGTATCTTTTTTGAACCAAAGTAATCTAATAGCGGCTTGATCATATATGAAAGACAGGTCGTGGTACACGATGCAGCGGAAATAACACGATGTTTGGTCTGGTCGTATATATCGTCATTAATACCGATTACAATAGTTGTTGCATCATCCGGCATAGAAATACCTTTTGTTTTAATCTTAAAGGGTGCGGAAACAATAACCTTTTCTGCCCCTGCCTCTAAGTGGTCGCGGGCAGAACCCTCTTTAGAGTCAGGCGGGGCTGCAGGGTCTTTAAACTTACCAGTGCTTTCAACAACTATTTTTGCACCGTATTTATCCCAGGGTATAAGCCTTGGGCTGCGGGTTTCCCTTAAGATAGTTACTGGTAAGCCGTCTATCAGCATGGTACCCTTGTCTTCGTCAAGGTTTTCAATTATCCTTTTTGTCTTGTGTCCATAAAGATAACGCTGTAACATTCCATAAGTAGAATCCTTTTCAATATAAAGGGCAATATCCTCGAGCCTGGTTCCAACCTTTCTACCGATGTTTACAACAATCTCTGAAAAATATTTTCTACATATATGATGCCAGAGTGTCAGCTTGCCAATTCTGCCCAGACCGTTTATACCAAGTACGGGCTTTTTCCCAGAGATCATTTTTACTTTGTTTTTCATCTTTACTGTACCCCCTCCTGAGATTAATTTATAAGTTTTTTAAAGATTATACCAGCAGTTTGATTTCCTGTACCTGATGCCTGCCTGAATAAACCGAGCCGTTATGGCCGTCAATACTCAAAAAATCACCTGCCTTTAATATCCGGTTATTAAGTTTACATCTCTTTTCATGTTCGCGCACATCTAAATTATTGCAACTTACCACACAGGTCTTTCCCAATCGGTTGGCAATAATAGCAGCATGAGAGGTTGATCCCCCGCGAGCAGTCAGCAAGCCGTCTGCTGCTGAGATATGTCTTATATCGTCTGGAACAGTATCCGACCTGATTAAAATAAGTGGTGTTTCCGGGTACTTTTCCCTGAACTCTTGAATTTCATCTAAATCAAAGACAATTCTACCACTAAGGGCACCACCGCCAACACCTATCCCGCTGGAAAGGTAATTGGAGGATAGTTTCTTAGAAGGGACAAAGGCCATAAAACTTTCTCTTTTTCTAATAGCCATATCACGTGCCTGAAGGATGTAAAGATTCGCAGTGTCTTTCCCTTCAAAGGTAAATTCAATCTCCTGAGCGCCCCATCTCTCTTTATAGATTAAATCCTTGATTATTTTTAGCAGTGCACTATAAATCTCAGGAAAACTGTCCTCCAGTGAAATGTCAGATGTTCTTTCTTCGATATGTCTTTGTTCATTAGAGATAGGCAGTGTCTTTACCAGCCCTGAGACTATATCCTCTCCTTGTGCTCCAAGTGTAAAGTCACCCCATAACATGACTTTATCTCCAGACTCCTGGGGGTTGCGGGTAAAAAGAACCCCTGTTCCTGAATTAGCATCTAAATTACCATAAACCATTGCCTGCACAATAACTGCTGTACCCCAGTTTTCAGAAATACCCAATATCTCACGATAATCCCGGGCTTTTTGAGAAAACCAGGATTGAAATACCTGGGCGATTGCCATATCAAGCTGGATTTTTGGGTCATCAGTTATTTCTATCCCGTTATCCTTAACAGCATCCCGATAAGCAAATGCTACATCTCTCATCTGCTCAGGTGTAAATTGAATTTTTCTCGGAACCTTATATCTCTCCTTAAAAGAATTGATAATATCGTCGAATTTATTCCTTTCCATGCCAAAAAACATTCCCCAGCACTGTAAAAACCGTCGATAACAATCCCATACACACCAGGGCTTACCTGTTTGTTTTACTAATCCTGCAATAATAGCTTCGTTAATCCCCACATTTAAAAATGAATTCATCATGCCAGGCATAGAGATCCCTCCTCCGCTTCTGACTGATACGAGTAATGGATTCTCAGGATCACCGAATCTTTTACCTGTTAGTTTTTCGAGTCCTGTAATATGTTCATTAATCCTTTCATCCAGATGCTCCCTAACATAACAAAATCTACTGATTGCCTGCTTACAACGAAATACCTCGGTAGTTATAATAAAACCCGGGGGAACAGGTATCCCTAAAGATGACATCCTCACAAGGTTGTATCCTTTATTCCCAAGATGAATCCTGTCGTCGGTGGTCTTATCAGGTGTATGGATACCGGATAATGCCTTTTTAGGGTCATAGCTCATTAATAAATCCAGATCTTGGACATCCAATCTCTCTGCCTGTTCGAATAAAGTTTTTATGATATTGCTAATAAAATTATCTAATTGCTGGAGTCCAAAAGAGGTAGCCACAATCTCCCTTAAAAACCGTTCTGAAGTTGTATTTATAAAATCAAACTCGCTCTGTTCCCTGTGTTTTTCGAGATATTTAGGCAGTATATTTTCTGTCCCAACCTGAGGAATAATATTTTTGAGGTTATTCTTGTGGATGCCGCTATAATAGGTATTCAATATATCCTGTACAGCCTCTGAGAAACCCCTGAATATGTCAATATACTGTGAGAAGGAAAATCTTCTTACCTCTAATGCCACGGATAAAAGTTCCAGTGTATTTTCAAGTCTGTTTGAGGATATCCCGTCCAACTGTAAGGCCTTGAAAAATAAATACGCAAACTTCTTAATCTGGAATAGGGTAGCCCGGGTAATAAATTTAAAATTAGATGAATTTATTAATTCTTCAAAAAGTATATTGGCCAGATTTTCCATCCGGAAGGTTAAGGCCAGGGCATCAAATTTTCTTTCCTGGTATCTCCCATACATTGAAGGTATGCCGGCAGCAATATGTCTTTTACGAAAGATATCCTCTACAGCCTCATAGCTTTCAGGAGACAAGATAATATCTTTTAAGAGTTGTAAATAACTCAGGATACCTTCGAGACGCTGATAGACATTGCCTTCCTCTAAATTATTGATTAGCGACTCTGTATTCGGAAGACCTAAACTTTGTGCACGTCTTAACTGTTCCTTGATGTCTTGAGTATTCAGTCTATATTTCTTATTAAGCAACTGATAAAACTTAATAGCAAGAAATACCCGTCTATTTTCTCTTTCAGAGAGATTTGGTATATCCTTTATAAGTGTACTGATGTCCTCATCTGTTAGACGTAAAAGATTACTTAAATTATGAATTTCCTTAACACTAAAAATAGAATTAAAAATAGTACTGATTTCATCAAAATATGGACCTGATGATTTGACTTGCTGATAAATGTCCTCAGGTAGAAATCTTTTTAGATGTGTCTTATCCTTTGTTCTCCAGAAACTTATAATCTCCTCGATAAAATCAACCACACGGGCAGAGCTTTCAACGTGGCTTTGTTTGCGTAAAAAATGTATAAGTGAGTCAGCCCTGCCTGTAACGTCGTCTATTTCAGCAGAGACATCTCGTAGTACCCCTTCAGAGCCAATCTCGCTGAAATACACAGGGAATAACTTAGCCAGTTGTTTAACCAGGTGATAGACTGGTTTGATATCACTGTTCAGGAGTTTGGTAATATCCTTTTGAAATAGATCCGTATCACTTATGTGTATCCCACCCAAACTTAGATTAATAATTAAGGCAGAGATAAGGGATTTAGACCATTTCGGACTATTCTCGATTAACTCCAGCCATACACGGATATTTTTTAAATGGGCGCGATTAGATTTAACCTGCCATTCATCAGTGGCACCTTGTATCTCAGGATACTGGAATCCAAGTGAAATAATTTTCTGTATATACCATTCAACAAGATTACTATCGCCCAGATTAAATATCTCATTACCGATGCTCTGGACACAATATAGAGCTGTTTCAGGATAACTGATCAGACTTTTTTTCAAAACACCAAAAGTCCCGGAAAGCATGACCTTTATTTGTTCAGGTTCCTCCATCTTAATAGCGGTCGAGAGCGCACGATTAATCTCTCTGAGAGTGCCTTCATGAATGCCGGAAAGGCCTTTAGTTTCCATAATTTTAAGGAGATATGCTACCTTTAAGTTGAGGTCCTTATGCACATCGCCAGTCTGGAATAACAGACCGGAAAGATCCTCGTAGAACCCAACCATTTGCAAATAACCGGGTAGTTTTAAGAGCTCTTCTAAAAGCAAGTATTGATCCGTAATTTTTTTAAGACTGCTCAAATGAAGAACTAATCCCTTCAAGTTAGCATGTGATATAGGATAAATTGATTCTTCTAACTCTTTGTATTTGTCTTCATTTAAGGCAAAATCTGCTTTGTGTTTTAACCAGGTTACAGGGTCTTCTTCCTCCAGCCAATATTCATAAGTTATTAAAAGAGATTTAGAGAGCAAGTCATTAACACCCTTGACATCAAAGCGGGTAGGCATTTTTGCAAGTATGATCTGGCCCAGCTTTTTCAGTTGATGAGGATTAGTAATGAGAAAAAAGAATTGTTTTTCCTGTAGCTGATTAAGCCTGGCAATACAGTTCTGAAATACAGGTTCATATTTATAAAGGTCTTGATTACCGTCTATCAGGATTTTTTCAAGGTAAAAGACAAGGCTGTCAACGGCTGCCTGCTGTATATTTATATCAGGAGAGGTTATAGCATCTAAAAAAATATCTGCAATAATCTTAAGTACCTCTATCCCCTTTTCGTGATGATCGTGTAAATAAAAATTTTTAAGTGCATAGGCACGTAGTTCATTTACAATAAAACCCCAATTTTTAGGATGACGATTTAACTCTTGCAATAAGGGCTCGGTGGCGCTCAGGATGCCTGGGTAGTCTTTAACTACTTCTCGCAAGATATCGTATTTTGATTGAGTCGCTATCTCGTTAACTGGATTCAATTTTAAATACCTCTTTGTTCATTATATAATAGAAGGCATAAAATTTTACATTATCCAGGTTTTTTGTGGAAAATAGATACAGGAAAGCCTGCCTCATAATTGGCTTTATTAAAGTTTGTTGTTCTATCTATATTTTGGAGTTTTTTTAGGATAGGGGTATTTTCAAGTGAAGGTCTGTGAGATTTTTGCAAGCATTCAGGGAGAATCAAGTTACGCAGGCATGCCTTGTACATTCATAAGGATGACAGGCTGTAATCTCAGGTGTTCTTATTGTGATACAAAGTATGCATATAATGAAGGCAGAGAGCTCTCAGAGGAGGATATTATAGGAGAGGTCAAACGTTATGGTATAAGCCTTGTTGAGATTACAGGCGGGGAACCGTTACTTCAGAAAGAGGTTTTTCATCTGGTCAAAAAACTGCTTGATGAGAAATACAAAGTATTAATAGAGACAAACGGTTCGATGAATATAGAAGATGTTGATAAAAGGGCAGTCGTGATACTTGATATAAAGACACCCGGCAGTGGTATGAGTGAAAAGATGGATTTATCAAACCTTGAAAATATAAAAAGTACTGATGAAATAAAGTTTGTAGTAACAAACAGGACTGATTATGAATGGTCAAAGGATGTAATTCATAAATACAATTTAATAAATAAGTGCCATCTCCTTCTGTCACCTGCATATGGAATCCTTCCTCCTGAAGACCTTGCGAGATGGATGATCAAAGACAGACTCAAAGCCCGTTTGAACCTTCAGCTTCATAAATATATTTTCGGCCCTTACAGAAAGGAAATATAAACCAATTCAAAAATAGAAAAAATATTAGGGTTGTAATATAATAAGGCTTATTTAATTACGAACAGGTGAGGAACAGGTTTGTCATTCCGCACTTGATGCGGAATCCAGTTTGTTTGTATTTTCTGGATTCCTGCTTTCGCAGGAATGACAAGCAATAAATTATAATGACTGTACCCCGAAGCCAAGCTTCGAGGATTTTTTTAGATAAAGGAGGGAACAGTGGTCAAGGTTTATTATGATAAAGATGCAGATAAAAAGGTTCTTAAAACTAAAAAGATTGCAGTAATGGGTTATGGAAGCCAGGGTCATGCTCATGCTAATAATCTAAAAGAAAGTGGCATGGATGTTATCATAGGCGTAAAGAAGGGGGGAGCAGGCTGGGAAAAGGCAGAGAAAGCAGGCTTCAAGGTCTTCACGCCTTCAGAAGCAGCCAAAAAAGCGGATTTAATAATGATGCTGGTCCCTGATGAATATATGGCAGATATATACAGGGCAGAAATATCTCCTAATATCAAAAAAGGTGCTTATCTGGGTTTTGCACACGGCTTTAACATACATTTCGGGCAGATAGTACCTCCAAAAGATGTGAATGTCTTTATGGTTGCGCCAAAAGGACCGGGCCACCTTGTCAGGTCTGAATATTTAAAGGGCAGTGGTGTCCCATGCCTGATAGCAATCCAGCAGGACCATTCAAAGAATACAAAAAAAGTTGCACTTGCATATGCATCTGCAATCGGTGGGGGAAGAGCTGGTGTTATAGAGACGACCTTCAGGGAAGAGACCGAGACAGACTTATTTGGCGAACAGGTTGTGCTTTGTGGCGGTCTTACATCTCTTATTATGGCAGGTTATGAGACCCTTGTTGAGGCTGGTTATTCACCAGAGATGGCTTACTTTGAATGCCTTCATGAAGTAAAACTGATTGTTGACCTTATATACGAAGGTGGAATCTCAACTATGAGATATTCAATAAGTAACACTGCTCAATATGGAGATATTACAAGGGGTCCGAGGATTGTTACAGAAGAAACCAAGAAGGAGATGAGGACGATACTTGAGGAGATACAATCAGGAAAATTTGCAAAGGAATGGATTCTGGAGTGCAGGGCAAACAAGCCTGTATTTAATGCCCTTACAAAAAAGGGTGAAAACCATCCAATAGAGGAAGTTGGCGCAAAGCTAAGGGCTATGATGCCATGGCTTAAGAAAGGGAAACTCGTAGATAAATCAAAAGCGTGATTAAATTAGCCCCTGAGGGCTATCCATATATTTTTGGATCCCTTCTCATCACAGTTATAGCCTCAGTATTTTTAATCTGGAATTGGAAATCTGGAAGTTACAATTTCACTTTTTATTTATTATTTTTTACTTCTTGTTTTTTATTTGGACTTACAATCTTTATGGCCTTTTTTTTCAGGGACCCTGAAAGGAAAATTCCTGAGGGAGAAGGGCTTTTTGTATCTCCTGCGGATGGCAAGGTAATACTTATAAAAGATATATACGAAAAGGATTACCTTAAGTCTGACACAAAAGAGATAAGCATATTCATGTCACCCCTGAATGTGCATGTCAATCGTGCCCCATGTGATGGCAATGTTAGCATTATAAAATATTCTCCGGGCAGATTTAAGGCAGCATATAAAGATGAAGCATCGATCAAAAATGAGAATATTGTTATGGTTCTTGATGGAAAAGAGGGTAGGGTGCTTGTAAGACAGGTTGCAGGTTTTCTTGCGAGAAGGGCTGTGTGTAAGGCAAAAGTTGGGGATGTTCTAAGACGCGGAGAAAGATATGGCATTATAAAATTTGGTTCAAGGCTTGACGTCTATCTGCCAAAGGATGTAAAAATTACAGTTAAGCTGGGTGAGAAAGTAAAGGCTGGAGAAACAGTTATTGCAAGATATAGAGATTAATAACGGAAAGACAGGATACTATATTTTCGCTCATTCTCGGTCGTAACGACCTCCGAGGTAAATTCTTCCGAAAAAAGAATTTAGATCCACTCAAATACTGTGTCCTGTATTTTCTTAAAATATAAAAAAGGAGGAGAGATTATGAGTAAAACTCCGAAAGGAGCTATTTTACAGAGAGACAAAGAAACATATGCGATTGTGCCGAGGATTCCGATGGGGGTCTTAACTCCCGGGATTCTTGAGAATCTGGCTAAGGTCGCACGTAAATATAAAGTCAGGATAATAAAGATAACCTCAGGTCAGCGTATTGCTCTTGTAGGAATTAAACCCGGGGATGTTGACAATGCGTGGAAAGACCTTACAATGGAAGTCGGGCCAGCAGAAGGACTATGCGTTCATTACGTGCAGGCATGTCCAGGTACTGAAACCTGCAAGTTCGGCCAAAGGGATTCACTCGGACTTGCAGCTAAGGTCGAAAAGTCATATGTAGGCAAGCAGGGATATATTCCGGCTAAGACGAAGATTGGCATATCAGGCTGCAAACTGTGCTGTGCTGAAAGCTATTTGAGAGACATTGGTGCCATCGCTGCACCGGAAGGTTGGACTGTTGTAGTCGGTGGTAATTCCGGAGGCAGACCTCGTATTGGAGATGTTATAGCGGAAAAGCTCTCTGAAGAGCAAACAATTGAACTTATAAAGAAGTGTCTTGATTATTATTCAAAAAATGCAAATCCCAGAGAAAGAATGCCGAGATTCATCCAGCGCATCGGCATAGAGGAATTCAAGAAAGCCGGACTTTAATGGAACCTTTAATATTTAAGCAAATATCCTTTATTTTTATTATAATTACATCTAATGAGAAAAGGGATTTATATACTTCCAAACACACTGACGCTTTGCGGGATGTTTTCCGGGTTTTATTCAATACTCGCAACGCTCAAAGGAGATTATGTTCATGCTGCCTGGGCTGTAATGATAGCTGCTATATTCGATGGTCTTGATGGCTGGGTAGCAAGGCTTACACACAGCACCACAAGGTTTGGGATAGAATTGGATTCTCTTTCAGATCTTGTTGCTTTTGGTGTTGCACCAGCAGTGATGCTCTACAAATGGTCTCTTCTGCCTTTTGGTCGGGTTGGCTGGGCAGCTGCATTTCTATTTGTAACATGTGGTGCACTGAGGCTTGCCAGATACAACATTCAGATGGGCTCGAAAGAATCGAAGTCATTCACTGGAATGCCTATCCCTGGCGCTGCTATGATTATCGCAACACTCATAATCTTTTATCATGAAATGTGGGAAACAGTCCCTGTTAAAAATTATTTTATACTTGTTTTTACATTTTTTCTTGCAGTGCTTATGGTAAGTACATTGAGATTTCACGGCGCAAAAGAGTTGGATTTCAGCAAAAGAAAGCCGTTCTGGATCTTAGTTGCAATAGTTATTGTCTTTGTGCTGATAGTTATACATCCGCCGGTAGCACTTTTTATATTTGCAATGATTTATCTGATTGGCGGCATAATTGAAAACATAGTTTTATATTACAGGAAAGGGAAGCAAATGAATAAGGCAGGTATTAAACAATGAGGAGAATAAAAATATTTGATACCACACTCCGTGATGGCGAGCAGTCGCCGGGCGCATCCATGAATATTGAGGAAAAATTGACACTTGCAAAACAGCTTGCACGACTCGGTGTTGATATTATTGAGGCCGGATTTGCGTTCAGTTCACCTGGTGATTTTGAGGCAATAAAAACCATAAGCAATGAAGTAGAAGGGCCGATTATATGCAGTCTTGCCAGGGCAAGGGAAGAGGATGTAAGAAGGGCATGGGAGGCGCTCAGTACCGCTCCAAAGAGAAGGATTCATACATTCCATTCTACGTCTGATATCCATCTCAAATATCAGTTCCGCGTAAGCAGGGAAGAGGCATTAAAAAGGTCTGTTGAGATGGTCAAACTTGCAAGGAGCCTTGTCGAGGATGTAGAGTTCTCACCTATGGATGCAACCAGAACCGATATCGGTTACCTTTGTGAGGTTGTCGAGGCTGTTATAGAGGCAGGCGCTTCAACAGTAAATATACCTGATACAGTTGGATACAGCATTCCGATTGAGTTCGGGGCAATGATAAAGGCTATCCACGACAGGGTTAAAAATATTGAAAAGGCTGTGATTTCGGTGCACTGCCATAATGACCTTGGCCTTGCAGTAGCAAATTCGCTATCAGCTGTTTTAAACGGAGCTGGACAAATTGAATGCACTATAAATGGTATTGGAGAGCGTGCGGGAAATTGTTCCATGGAGGAGGTTGTGATGGCCCTGAGGACAAGGCGCGATATTTTTAATTCTGATACAGGAATAAATACAGAAGAGATAACACGCAGCAGCAGGCTTGTAACAAAGATAACCGGGATTTCCGTACAGCCGAATAAAGCGATTGTGGGGGCTAATGCCTTTGCACACGAATCCGGTATCCATCAGGACGGGCTTCTTAAGGAGAAGTCTACTTATGAGATTATCAGACCTGAAAGTATAGGTCTTCATTCTACAAAGTTTGTTCTCGGCAAACATTCCGGACGTCATGCCTTTAAAACAAGACTAAAAGAGCTTGGTCATGTTCTCACAGATGAAGAGCTGAATAAGGCATTCGAGCGTTTTAAAAAGCTTGCTGATCAAAAGAAAGATATATTTGATGAAGATATCGAGGCATTGGTTTCCGAAGAGGTTGCAAAGGTCCCCGAGGTTTATAAGCTTATTGATTTGTATATTGTAAGCGGTTTGAATCAGAAGCCTACAGCAACTGTAAAACTTAAAGTCGGCGAGAATGTAATAGACAGGATGGAGCACGGTGACGGTCCTGTGGATGCAACGTATAAAGCTATTGCATCTATAACAGATACAAAAAGTAATTTGCTGAAATTTGAGGTCAAAGGAATTACAGGCGGTACAGATGCCCTTGGAGAGGTGATAGTTTCACTTGAGGAAGAAGGCAGGGCTGTAAGGGGCCATGGAGCTGACACAGATATAATAATTGCTTCTGCAAAGGCTTATATAAATGCACTTAATAAGCTGGCAGCAAGAAAGAAGCAGTAAGGCGCTCCCGGTAAATGTTGGCTGCTATTTTTCCATCGTTTTTATCCTTAGTTCTTTTGGCATTTTTTCAATCGCATAGCTTAAAGCTGTCCGGGGCATTATTGTTTTTTTCTTTATTATATAATCAAATATTTCTTTTTGGTGTGTGTGGCTGGCTGCTTTGAGCATCCAGCCGTAGCCTTTTTGTACTAAATCATCTTGATCTAAAAGCAGAGTATCGGCAATCTCAAAAATATCTTTTAAAAACTTCCCCTGTTTGGCGGGGATAATGAGAGATACCGCAGAGGCACGACGCATCCAGCGGTTTTTTGATTTAGCCCATTTTTTTAAATCTGATAAATATTCAGGATACATTTCCACAAATGCGCCAACGGTATGATTACAGAGGGTATCACACGATGCCCAATTACTGACATAATTATTTACCCATTTTTCGAATACTTCAAAATCCTTTGGTTCATAATCTTTGCGGATAAAATAAGACCAATTACAGGCAATAAATGATTCTTCCATGTATCCTGATCGCCAAAGCTCTTCACATAAATCAAAAATTTCCGTTTTCTTTTTGTCTTTAATGGTTTTAAAGTATTCTTTTCCGATTTTGCTTACAATAGCGGTTTTTATACCATAAAACTTGATTTTTTCTTTAAAAAAATTCTGACCTGTTTTTTTGGTTTTTTCGTCACTGTTTTGTTTTAGTTCTTGGCGGATTTTATTAATTATGTTGCTCATATATATGTTTTTTAACACCGTTTCTTTTTACTTCTTAAGACCCGAGAAAAATTGCAGATAACGTTTCAAGTGCTTGAGAAGGGCGTATCCTTTGGGTGTTAACCTCAAGCACTCTGTTATCTGCCAATGCGGACATATATGATATAATCCATTTTTGATTTTTTAAAGTATTTTTAAAGGCTAATCATCTTTACCCCGAATGCGAACTTTGGTTTCCTCCGTAATCCATAAGTGCTGGTTAAGAGGCTCTTGCTGAATAAGAGGAAGAATGCTTTGAAAAACTTTTATAACGTGCTGTTTTGCTTGACTACCAACTCTTAAAACAATAATCCCTGAAAACTCTTGTGGCGGATATGCTCTGATGTCTGAGAAATCTGTATCCAATGTAACCAGAACACGATTTTCACTCTCGCATACATCTATAAGAATGGGGTCTCTTGCGCCTTGCAGTTGTTGCTCATTTACAGTTTTTGCATTATGTCCAGCATTAGTAAGCAGTTCTGCAATCTCAATGGGCAGGTTTTCATCTATCTTAAACTGCATATTTATCTATGCTGTCACAGATACCAGTCTTTCACGGGACAGTTCAGCCGCATAAGCAATAGCTGCCTTAATATCGTCGGGGACTATGGATGGGTAGCTCTTTAAAATTTCCTCTTCGCTGACCCCTTCTGCTAAATTGTCCAATATAACTGAAACCATAACACGCGTCCCTTTAATACAGGCTTTTCCATGACACACAAAGGGATCCACTGTTATTCTTTCTCTCCAGTTCATGTCCCGCCTCCTTCCTTTTCTTTGTATAATTGTATCATAAAGGGCGAAGCCTTTGGATGTAAATCTTTTAGCCTCTAAGAGCGGATGTATGACCAATTCTTAAGCAGTTACTAATTTTTCTTCACTTTGGATTATGATTTTGGGATTTGGATTTTTGGGAAGAATAGGTAACCCTTGTTCTTTAAGCAGATTAACATGTTCTATCATTCCCCACTTTGTTTTGTATATGCAGTCCTCGATAGAAGGCCCGATACCAGAAAAACCTTTTAAGTCTGGCGAATAGAATCCAAAATAGTCTGGTTCTTCTGTTGCCTCAATTATTAAAGAATATTCTAAATCTATCATTTCTCAATCTACCTCCTCTAAAATTGGGCATATGTCGGCGCAAACACACCGTCGGCTCTGAATATTGGAGCGTCGCAAATCCGGTTGTTAAATGAAGCTTCTGGCATGTTTTAATTAAAACCGTCCCCTTTTCTTTTCCCTAAAAGTCAATAAACAAGTCTGACCCTCTTTTGCCTCTTAGGTCAAATAATCTTTGCCGTTAAATCTAGATATAATGGTTGGTTTTTTTGAGACAACTGAGTCGGCTATCATCCTACCAATCTCAGGATAATCAGTTTTTAAGATATCTCTATATTTTCTCATGGATATGTTGCTGCGATTGGCTGGAGGTGCATTGTACATTCCTTTTAGAAATTCGCTTTCAAGCTCCACATCTGACAAATTTCTTATTCTTTCTAGTTCAGCTTTAAAAGATTCGCGCATTTTAGATATACTGAGCAGGTAATCTATTTCCTCTCTAATCCATCGTGCTATGTCTGTCATCATATGGAAAGCGCCCTCGAGATTAACGACAAAGGGTGTAAAATCTTTCTCCTGGCCTACTTTTTCTAATATTTCATTTCTTTTTAAAACCGTTAATACCTTGGCAAGGTCATTCTCTTTGGTGAACGGCAATGTTTCTGCTTCGGCAATTGTACCTGTCTTGTATTCGAGAAAGGGTATCTTTATTTTTACTTCGCCTCTGTTAATATCTTCTCTTAATTTTGTTAACGTCGTCAAATTACTGTTTATAACAATCTTAAGCATTTTTTCGTCAGTCCACACTGGTACCCATTTTATATCTGTCATCTTGCGAACCTCATATTAGAGCTTTCAAAACAGGGTTACAGGGTCAGGCTTGCTTATTGTCATTTGAATTCCAACAGAGGACAAAAAAAGGTACAGGCTACTTTTTCTCATCCCTGTCCGTCCTTTTCGACCTTCCTCATTTCCGACAACATTTAAGCTTCTTTCTGAAGTCATATGATCAGAAGACGTGGGAGTATTGCGGAGAGGCGAGATTTCTGAAAGAAGCGAGTTGAACGAAGCCGCTCTCTATTTTTTCTCATACAATTTTCTTAGTCCTTCATCAAATGTAAATAAAATTTTATTGTAACTTTTAGCTTTAGTGCATAATATACAATCAACAATATCTATATTTTTGTTAGAAAAAATATTCATTGCTTCAATAAGTTCTTTTTTATCCTCATTTATAATTCCCTTATATTGCAAGAACCCTTTCAGCTTATCAACTGCCACCTCTTTTGGAACTTTATAAAACTTCGTCAGCATATATATACATTCCACAAGAACGCTCTCGAGGATAAGGGCTTTTTCTTCGCCTAAACGGACCTTTTCGAAAAATTCACTTGCTTTTTGGTAAAGCTGAGGCTCATCTTCCAGCAAATACCTGAGTATTACATTTGTATCAGGTAGTTTTTTTGCTGACTCTATCACGTACCGCTCTCTCCCATACCTTGTCTCTAATATATCCCAGTGGAACATATTTTTTAGCATAACCATGTAAAGAACCAGCGACGGTTTTTACAGGTTTTACTACTATATTGCCGTCCGTCAACTCAAACTGCACTATATCGCTTCCTAATAAATCTCTTATTTCTTTTGGAATTGTTACCTGCCCCTTTCTGGTAATCTTAACCGCTGTCGGCATATTTTTATCTCCTTACTATTTATAATATGCATTACTTTCATTAATAGTAATACCAAAGTAATAAACTTGTCAAGTCAGTAAAGTTTCCCATGTTTCGTTACAATTTTTAAAGCTGGTTTTAGAAACTCCGGCTATCTTTTAAAATCCAGTAATTCCTTTTCTTTTGCTCTCATTTTAACTTTATGATATCTGCTTTTTTCATGGTCATAATCTATAAGATGAAGGAGTCCGTGGATAAGGAGCTTTTTCAGTTCTTCATTGAATGTAAGGCCATACTGTGATGCCTGTCTTTTAGCCTGATGAAGATTGATTATTATATCACCCAAAACAAATTGCCGAGAGCTGAGAGCTGGGAGCTGAGAGCTATATTCTATTTGCGGGAATGAGAGGACATCTGTAGTCTTATCCACACCCCTGTACTGACGGTTCAGTATCCTCATTCTCCTGTCATTTACAAAAAGGATACTGAGTTCAGCCTTGTGGAGGCCGAGCAGACGGAGTGTCTTCTTTGAAAGGCTTCTTATTCTCTGTTGATTTACCTTTATGAGTCTTTGCTGGTTCTTTATATAGACCTTCATCTGTAAAATCGAATCCTGGATAATCTATCCTTCTATGAAATATGCTTGTTAGTACGTGAGAGAAACGCTTCTTTATCTCATAGATATCTTTCAGTGTAAGCTCGCATTCATCGAGCTGACCGTCAAGGAATACATGGTTTATTATCCTGTCGACCAATGATGTAATTCTTGCCGGTGTTGGATCTGTAAGAACCCTTGATGCAGCTTCGACCACATCTGCCATCATCACAAGTGCTGCCACGCGTGTCTGTGGTTTTGGGGCATGATATTTATAGTCTTCCTCAACTGGTGTGACATCCTCTTTCTGCTCTTTTGCCTTTTGATAAAAATAACTGACCAGCATGTTACCATGATGCTGCTCTATGATATCAATAATCGGCTCCGGAAGCTTACCCTGCCTGGCAAGTTCAACACCCTCCTTGACGTGGTTGATGATTATCATGCTGCTCATGTGCGGGGTTAGTTTGTCGTGTTTACTGACTGAACCACTCTGGTTCTCAATAAAATATTCCGGCATCTTAATTTTACCGATATCATGGTAATATGCACTTACCCTCGCAAGCAAAGGGTTTGCGCCGACTGCTTCAGCAGCAGATTCCACAAGGTTTCCGACAATAACACTGTGATGATATGTGCCCGGTGCTGTGACCATAAGGGTTTTCATTATTGGCTGATCGAGATCAAGCAGTTCGAGCAAGCTTATGTCAGTGGTGACCTTGAATAAATATTCAAGAATGGGAAGCAAAATGGAAACAATTGCAGTAACGCCAATGCCTCCAAGCGCGGCAAACATTATTGAGGGTGGTGCCTTAGCTGTGAAAAGCTCGTTTTTAAACAGGAGTATTATTATTACAGTTAAGACATTTACTGCAATTACATAGCTCCCTCCTTTGAGGAGAGAAGACCTCTTTTTGCACCTTATAACACTGAAGGCTGCTGTAATGCTTCCAACAAAGGCATAAATGGTAAAGGATGCATCATGAAGCCAGAGCCCGGTGAGGAGACTGACCATGAAGGAAAAAGTAATTGCAGTATGAAAATCAAAGAGGAGTGATACAAGCATTGCCCCAGCCGGGATGGGAATCCCGAACAAAGCACTATCTAAGGCTTTGAGCTCCAGACCCTTGGAGAGGCTGTGCAGTAAATAACCGAATAGCCTGCCTATCAGGAGGGTGCTTATAAGCATCATGCCGAGAAGTAATAACATATTGTATTTCTTAATATAGGCAGGTTTATATCTCATTATATCTCTGTAAAGTATAAACAGCAGGAGGCAGGTGATAAAGAAACCACCAATCAATTGTTCTATACTAAATTTTTCCTGTAATGACAGGGCAGCTATGAATCCGGCTGTGACAATTAAAGATGTCCTTATGATCTGATCATGTTTACTATAGCGGATGGGGGCATCTTTTACTTTTGAAGGAGTCACTTCAAACATTGTCCTGAAAAAGTCGATAATCCTTCGGGTTTTATTCTTCTGCAGACCGTTTTTCATATCTTTCGTATGCTTTTACAATCTCCTGGACAAGTTTGTGCCTTACCACATCTTTTTCAGAGAAATATATAAATTTAATACCTTCAATATCACTCAGTATCCTCTCAGCCTCTATAAGGCCTGAAGTCTTTCCTGAGGGAAGGTCTATCTGAGTTATGTCTCCTGTAATAACGGTCTTTGAATTAAATCCGAGTCTTGTAAGGTACATCTTCATCTGCTCAGAAGTTGTGTTCTGAGCCTCGTCAAGAATTACGAACGAATCATTAAGGGTTCTGCCCCTCATGAATGCAAGCGGTGCTATCTCAATAATTCCACGCTCTACAAGTTTGCCTGCTTTTTCTGCTTCCATCATATCTAAGAGTGCGTCATACAATGGTCTCAGATAAGGGTTAAATTTCTCGTATATGTCGCCAGGCAGAAAACCAAGTTTTTCTCCTGCTTCTACAGCAGGCCTTGCAAGAACGATCCTGCTTACCTGTTTTTTGAGAAATGCATTTATGGCCATTGCCATTGCAAGATAGGTTTTCCCTGTACCTGCAGGTCCTATACCGATGACTATATCGAAATTTTTTATAGCATCTATATATCTTCTCTGGGTCTCTGTTTTTGGTATGATGAATCTTTTTTTTGAAGATACAGGGATGTTATTCAAGAATAGGTCTTTCACTGAAGTATATTCCCCTTCCGATGTAGTAGACCTCAAAGCATAACGTATGTCTTCAGGGTTGAGATTGTATCCGCTTAAGTTTATTGATCGAATATCCTGGATAAGTCTTTCTGCCTTTTCTACAGATTTATCAACACCCTGCAAAAAAATCTTATTTCCTCTTTGAGAGGCTATAATACCAAGTGTTTCCTCTATCACCTTAAGGTTTTTGTCAAGCCCTCCATAAAGAAGGTTAGATTCTTTTTCACTGTCAAGTTCGATCTCTAAGGTTAACGTAAGTCCTCCTGGTCTGTCTTAAACGTTACGAATGTTTTCAGACCCTCAGCCTTTTTTATTTTGATAGATAGTACCTCAGCCTCTTTTCTGGTAACGAAATCGCCTACCATCACCTTATAGAGTTTTTTATGTGTTTTTGTTTCAGTTGGGGCTATATATGTCTTATATCCTTTTTTATCAAGCCTTGACTTAAGGGCATTTGCATCAGAAACATCCTTGAATGCACCTGTCTGAACTGTGTATCTTTTTGTTTTTAGAGTTTTTTTAGTTTCTTTGGTTTCTGTGGTCTGTTTAGTTTCTTTAGTTATTTGAGTTTTTTTGGTTTCTTGAGCTTGTTGGGCCTTTACGGTTTGTTGAGTTTCTTGCGGTTTTTGGGTTTGCTCTGGTTGCCGGACTAATGCCTCTTTTTTCTCAGATTCTATATTTTTCTGTTCAGCACTTTCCTGTACAGGTATAACAGTTGTCTGATTTACAACAGGAGGTTGGAAGCTTTTACCAACAAAATAACCGAGTGTAAAACTAAGTGAGGATGTAATGAGTATAGCTATAATAACGGTCCATTTGCCAATATAAAATACGGATGACATTTCTTTAATTTCAGTTCTTTTCATAAAATAAGCATAGCATCACCATATGAGAGAAATCTATACCCTTCGGCGATAGCTTCCTTATAAGCCTTAATCAAATTTTCCCAACCGCACATAGCAGAGGCTAACATGAGAGGAGTAGACCTGGGAAGGTGAAAATTTGTGACTAGGGAATCAATAATCCTGAAATTATATCCAGGGTAGATAAATAAGTCTGTTGTTCCTTTTAATCTCCCATTTTGAGAAAATACATTGCAATTGCTGCTCATATACCCCTCTATTGCCCTTGTTGTAGTTGTTCCTACAGAAATAACTCTTTTACCGGAGGCTTTAACCTCTTTAATTTCAGAAATAAGTTCGTTGTCTATTTCAAAATACTCAATGCCCATAGAATGTTCTTCAACGTTTTTGGTTCTAATGGGGCTGAATGTGCCAATGCCTACATGCAGTGTCAGTTCTCTTAGTAATATACCCTTTGAGGTGATCTTATTTAGCAATCTAGTTGTAAAGTGAAGGCCTGCTGTAGGAGCTGCTATGGAGCCTTCCTTCTTTGCATATATAGTCTGGTAGGTTTCTTTATCTGATTCATCAGGAGAACGTTTTATATAAGGTGGAAGTGGCATGTTACCGTATTTCCAGATGATATCCATGAAATCCCCGGAATATTTGAAATATGCAGTATCCCCATTATGAAGCTCTAACTGTAATCCCTCTGAAATCTTCAGTGTTCCTGTGAACCTTCCTTTTGAAAGTACCTCCCATGCATTACCCTCTTTCTTTCTTACAAGCAGGATTTCTAACCTGCCCCCGCTTTTTTTAAGTCCGGTAAGCCTTGCAGGGAAGACCCGCGTGTTGTTTGTAAGTAGCAGGTCTCCTTTATCAAGATATGAAGGAAGGTCAGAGAACCTTTTGTGTTCAACGATACCGTCTTTATGAAGCACAAGAAGTCTTGAGTTGGACCGCTCTTTCAATGGCCGTTTTGCAACCAGGTATTCAGGGAGAAAAAAGTCGAAATCAGCGACTTTCATACAACTGTATTATAGTCCCTGGGTAAAAAAAGGATAGGATTTCTTTGTAATTTTTCCCTTCACGTGCCATCTGGAGCGCACCCCACTGACACAGTCCAACACCGTGACCATAACCTTTTCCTTCAAATATCATGGAGTCCCCATCACGTGTTAGACTAAAATTTGTGCTCGGAAGACGACTCCAGCCGAGTGCTTTTCTGAGATCGGTTGCATTGATTGTAGTCATCCCGGAATTGTTTACTATATTGAGTTGTTTAACCCGGTTTGTTGAAGTATAGGTTTTTATTGATATCTCTTTAATTCCTGATAGGTTTAATGCCTTTTCGATTTCTGCAAGTTCAATCCTCTTTTCCCATGCTGAGTATGGGGATATCTCGCAGCTTGATTCCAATGATTTTAAATAAGGATAGCTTTTGCCAAATACATCTTCTGGGTTTTCTGTCTTTCCACCACATGTTGAATGATAAAAGGCCTCTATTGGTTTATTGTCGAAGGTGAGTATCTCGCTGCTTGTTTCTGCAACAGCATATGCTACCCTTACGTCAGGATTATTACCCTTATAAACCTGATGAAGAACAGAAGATGCAATATGGTATATCGAGTCTCCATTCATCCTTTTTTGATACACAGCATATGTCCTTGATATAACAGCCTGCGCCTTAAGTGCTTCCATCTCCCAGTTTGAACCAACCTCTGCCACAACAACATCCTTAACATAATCCTCTATCGGAAGTTCGTTTATAAGATAGAGCCCGCCTTCACCTTTCCACACATCAATATTACCGGTATAGCGGGAACCCATCACGAGGAGATCTCCCCTCATACTCCCGAGCTTCTCTATCTTTTCATTCTTTGCAGGGATTTTAGGATAAACCTCATTTACTATGAGAACCTTTATATTAGTCTCAGCGAAAGCAGTGAAAAGTGAAAAGTGAAAAGTGAAAAGTGAAAAAAAGAAGAAGATAAATAATTTCTTTAACTTTGAACTTTGAACTTTGAACTTTTCACTTTTCATTATCTTCTCCTGATGAGCCAGAAAATAAAGGTTAA
>JBGQLV010000007.1:0-66495 GCA_041500225.1 Thermodesulfovibrionia bacterium
ATATAACTTTTACAGATGGAAAAGAGGAATATAACGGTATATCTTCAGATTTTTCATGTAACGGTCTTTTTATTAGAACTAGAAAAAGTTTTAATGAGGGGATAAAGTTAAAGATGCAGTTGGAAATAGAAAACGGCAAAAAAATTCCATTAACTGGCATAGTAAAAAGGGCAATAAAAACCAATATATCCGGTTATAATATATCCGGTTATAAAACATCCAGTTATAAAAATGGTATGGGAATAAGATTAACTTCCATACCCAAAGAATACGATGATTTTATAATAGAATTATATAAGGACTGACATCCTATTTAAGTAAGAAAGCTCCCCTCCTCTTCCACCACTTTTCAACCTCAACAGCAAAGAAAACAATCGAAGCCATACCTAACGTTATAAGTAGTTCATTTAAATCAAGAGGCATTGTTTTAAATATAGGATTAAGAAAAGGCACATATATTGTTGCCATCTGAAAAATAAAACTCAATATTATTGCGCCTAAAAGAGGTTTGTTGGACAATAATCCTATCTTGAACAGGGATTCTTTTTCCGACCTTACGGCAAGGGCATTTCCAAACTGTGACAGGCAAAGGACTGTAAATACCATTGTCTGCCAATGGTAGTGTCCAGTTTTAATAGACCATGCCTGAGTAAAAATAGTAACGCCAGCCATTAGCAACCCAACCCATAAACAATAAAAGCCAAGTCCATGGGCGAATATACTTTCTTTCGGATGCCTTGGCGTTCTCTTCATTACATCACTTTCTACGGGTTCAACAGATAATGCAAGGGCAGGAAGTCCATCTGTCATCAGATTTATCCAGAGTATATGGATCGGCAAAAGTGGTAGCGGCAGACCAAAAAATGGTGCAAGGAAAAGTGTCCATACCTCTCCGGAGTTTGATGAGAGAAGATATTTTATAATTTTTCTAATGTTATCATATATTTTTCTTCCCTCTTTAACTGCATTTACGATAGTAGCAAAGTTATCATCAAGAAGTATCATGTGTGATGCCTCTTTTGAAACATCAGTGCCTGTAATACCCATGGCAATACCTATATCTGCCCTCTTTAACGCAGGTGCGTCATTCACACCGTCACCTGTCATGGCAACAAATTGCCCTTTATCCTGAAGTGCCTTCACTATCTTTAATTTCTGTTCAGGCGCAACCCTTGCATAGACCTTGATCTTTTCGACCATTTCTTCAAATTCTTCCATCGAAAGGTCAGCAAGCTCTTTGCCTGTGATAATAGCCGTCGAGTCACCCTCAAGTATGCCAAGCCTCCTTGCAACTGCCTTTGCAGTCAGCGGATGGTCACCTGTTATCATGACAGGTTTTATTCCGGCAGTCTTGCAAAGGGTAACTGCCTCTTTTGCTTCTTCCCTTGGCGGGTCCATCATACCTACAAAACCTAAAATGGTTAGCCCTGTCTCCACATTTTCAGGGGAGATATCATCAGGCAATTTATCCCATTTCCTCATTGCAATACCTAACACCCTCAGCCCATCAGCAGCCATTCTTTCGCTTATCCTGAGAATTTCATCTTCATCTATGTTTTTTGAACCCTCCGATGTCAAAATATAATGAGCCTTCTCAATCAAGACCTCGATCGCCCCTTTTGTAAAAGATATAAATTTTTCCATCCCTTCTTTTTCTAAAGGGCGATCATAATCCCCCCCTTCCCCCTTTACTAAAAGGGGGGTAGGGGGGATTTTATGAATGGTCGTCATACATTTTCTATCTGAATCAAAGGGTATCTCTGTAACGCGAGGAAACCTTTCTTCCAATTCTTTTTTATCAAAACCCTTTTCTCCTGCGATGTTATACAGAGCAATTTCCGTTGGGTCGCCAATAACATTGTCTCCAGCGTCCCTTTGTGCGTCGTTACTTAATGCAAGAGCCATAAACAGTTCGGAGACCTCATTTTTACTACGAACTCCAACCTCTGAACTTCGAACTAATTTGTTGTCAACAAAAATCTCTTCCACTGTCATCTTATTTAAAGTCAGCGTACCGGTCTTATCAGAACAAATATATGTTACAGACCCGAGGGTTTCTACTGCAGGAAGTTTTCTTATCAGTGCATTTTGCCGTACCATCTTTTTTGCACCGAGGGCAAGAGAAATAGTTATCACAGCGGGAAGGGCCTCAGGTATCGCCGCAACAGCAAGGGAAATAGCGGTAAGGAGCATCAGCATAGGCGGTTCCCCCCTGAAAATTCCGATACCAAAAACGATGGCACAGATGGCAAGGACAGCAAATGCAAGCTTCTGACCGAATGACGCGAGCCTTTTTTGAAGCGGTGTCTTTACCTCTTCTTCTTCCTGAAGCATGGTAGCAATCTTTCCAAGTTCTGTTTCCATTCCCGTTGCCACAATAATTCCGGTACCTCTACCATAAGATACGATGGTGCCTTTATATGTCATATTTTTTCTGTCTCCAAGAGGAATCATCTCATCGCTGATGACTTTAGTATGTTTTTCCACAGGTATTGACTCTCCTGTAAGGGCAGCCTCTTCAACCTTCAGTTGTGCAACCTCAATGAGTCGCATATCTGCAGGGACAATCTTTCCTGCCTCAAGAATTACAAAGTCGCCGGGGACAATCCGGGATGCGGGGATGTTTTCTATAACTCCGTTTCTCAGGACAGTTGCAGTTGGCGCAGCCATTTTCTTCAGGGCTGCAATTGCCTTTTCCGCCCTGTATTCCTGGACAAATCCAATGACGGCATTGAGTACAACAATCACTACGATAGCAATAGTATCTGTAAGCTCACCGACAATTCCTGATACAATCGCTGCAGCAATAAGGACAAGGATCATGAAGTCCCTGAACTGGTCAAGGAACATCATGAAAGGGGTCTTCTTCTTTTTTTCCTTTAATACATTTAAGCCATATTTCTCAAGCCGCTTCCTTGCTTCATCCCCGGAGAGACCATGAGGAGAAGAGTGCAATTCGTCAATAATATTTTCTATATCCTTTTGATGCCAGGTCATATTATTTTTTGAGATAATATAAATGAAAAGTTATATTTTTTCGAGGATGAAAAGAAGCTGTCCTTCAATGACTGAGTCAAAAAGTTTAACGCAGATCTCGACAATCTGACCTTCAAATGGAGCAATAATTGCATTTTCCATCTTCATTGCCTCAAGATTTGCAATCTCCTCCCCTTTATGGACAATATCACCCAGCCTGAGGGTACCTCTTTCAGGGTTCCCGATCCTCCAGATGTTACCGGTTATTAAAGCTGGAATTTCACCTGGCCCTTTTACCATCCTTATCTCAGCCTTTTTAGCCCTCGGAGTTTCTACAGTATAAACCCTTGTCTTATTATTAACTCGCGTCACAACATGGATTAATCCTTCATGTTCAGCCCCAATTGACACAAGCTCCACGCAATACGGCTTTCCCCAGAGTTCAAACTCAACCCTGTCGCCGTGGTTTTTCAGACCTTCCTTCCAGACATTTGTTGGAAGCACAAGCGGTGCTTCCCCATATTTTTCCCGGAACTCAATCATCTCTAAAGCATCTTTGGGATGCATAAGATATAGGATAAACTCCTCTTCCGTTGGCACTCTGCCAATATTATCAGACAGGTCTTTTCTGAGCCTTTCAAGGTCATCATCCTCTAATAAATCCAGGGGAGAAAGTTCCTTGCGTTCCTTAATCTTAATTTCCCACTCATCACCAAATGTACTTTTGTATACCCAGTCCGGAGGCCAGCCCATTGGAAGCTTTCCATAACTACCAAGAAGCAGATTCTTAAAATCTCCGGGCGTATTTTTAAAAAGTCCGAGCAGCTCATCTTGTTCATTCTTATCCATGGAATCAGGATCCAGTGAATTTTCTTCAGTAAATTTTGTGAGAAGCTTGATCAGATGTCTGACACCTAATTCTCCCTTTTTCTTTGCGTATCTGTTTACAATTCCACTGCAGGTGACCCATGTAATCTGTGACCCGGGAGTAACATCAAAGTAATGGATAATCCTGTTATACATAGACATTACCTTTAATATGGCAGGCATGAATTGTAGAAACCCTCCTTTATATGCTTGCTCAAATGAGCTTGGGAACGCACCCCCTGGCATTTTATGAAGGGTCACTGTATGGTCGTATCCTTTAAATGGTGATTCAGCCCACTCATAATGACCTATCCACTCACGTACTTTCTGAACTGCAGCTTCGGCTTCTTCCCTATTTATATTAACAGTGATACCTGATTCTTCGAGATATGCCTGTACACCTAATATAGGCGGTTGTCCATAAAACCTTGTCAAAGAATCTTCCTCAACATCAAAAATCTTTGCTCCTGACTGGGCAGCAGCTAAAAGTGCAGGCAATGCAAGCCCGTCTGTTATATGTCTGTGATATTGAATAACTATCTCAGGGTATTTCTGTTTAATAGCATCAATGAGATTGCCGATTTGTTTAATGCTCCCTACACCCGCCATATCTTTAATGCACAGGATTATTTCATCGGTACCTGCGCAGAGATCTACAATCTCGCGAATGACGTCGAGATAATAATTGTTTGTTGTCCAATCTGCCACTGTAAATGATATGGCTGGTTCAAAGAGTCTGCCCCTTTTCATTACCACTTCTGCCACTGCACGCATATTCCTTATATCATTGAGGAAAGAAAAACATCTCCATACATCTATATCAGCTCTTGAAACAACATACTCTATAACATTCCTTGGATAAGGTCTGTATCCCCATAGATTTGTCTCTCGTATAAGCGTTTGCAGCAGCACATTTGGCATAAGTTCTCTCAGGATATTAATTTCTTCAAACGGGCTTTCCATCCTGTTCATTATGCCTACATGCCATCTTGCACCTCCGTGACATTCGGCACTGAACAGTCCCATTTTGTTGTAATACGGCGATAGGGTTGCGAGGTCATATATACGGTGACGATTTTTGTAATCGGACTGTCCTGCATCACGCATTCCGGTTGATGTTAGACAAACACCCTCAAGAGAGCGGACAGTCTTAACAATCTCTCCGGGTGACATGCCTGGTCTTACAAAAATGTAATCTTTCATATTACAACTTTCTATTGCTTTTCTGTTATTCCGACTTGTTCGGAATCTTTTTTAGTCCCCTCTTGCGAGGGACGTAGGGGTGTGTTTTCTTCATTCCATCGCTCATTTCAGAAAGATTCCAGACAAGCTGGAATGACGACTATTGAGATATAATCTTTTAAAAAGATAGTTTGTATATTTCTTCATGTAGATTCTTTTCCACATGTTTTCGCTCACATCCATTTTTGAGGGCCAAGAGCTGAAATTTCTGCAACATATCTTGCAATCTTCAGGACCTCGTCTTCGCTGTTCTTATCCTTAAACATTGATACAAGCTCGTCTATATGTTCTTCTATAAACCGGGTAGAAAACTCTCCTGCTATAAATGCAGGGTGTCTGATTATACTTAAAAGCAGTGGTGCCAGGGTTTTCACACCTTCAACCCTTAGGTTCCTGCTTAGGGCTCGATCCATAACCCTTATAGCATCTTCTCTGTCTGCGCCTGACGTCATCAATAACATAAAAAGCGAATCGTAATACGGCGGGATATCAGCACCTTCATAGACACCCGATGCTACTCTTACCGCAGGTCCTTGTGGCACCTGAAGACGGGTAATGGTGCCAAAGGAAGGGCTGAAATTTTTTGGATCCTCTGCATTGAGTCGAACTTCCAATGCCCATCTGTTTGGATGTATATCAGGCTGCTTAAAGGGCAATTTTTTATCCATTGCAACATCAATCATTATGCCAACTATATCCAGACCTGTTATAAGCTCGGTTATGCCATGCTCTACCTGCAAACGTGTGTTAACCTCAAGAAAATAGAATTTCTTTGTGGAAGAATCGAAGAGAAACTCTACTGTCCCAGTTGATGAATAACCTATCTCTCGCATCAGGCGGGTTGCTGTAAAGCATATCTCGTGGCGAAGGTCATGATTGAGGGTAGGTGATGGTGCTTCTTCTATTATCTTCTGGTTACGCCTTTGAATAGTGCACTCCCTTTCAAAAAGATGTACCACATTTCTATATTTATCTGCGACAACCTGAACCTCAATATGTCTGCCACGCTCTATGTATTTTTCGACTAATACCCGCTCATCACCAAAGGCCTTCATCGCTTCTGAACGGGCTTGAGCAAAGGCCTGGGACAACTGTTCATCAGTCTCAACCTTTACCATTCCTTTGCCGCCGCCACCTGAAACAGCTTTTATCATAATCGGATAACTTATCTTTTCATCGTTCATCCACTGTTTGATTTGCCCAATATCAACAACATCAATGATGCCGGGTATGGTAGGTACATTGGCTTTTTTAGCAAGCCTTTTTGCCTCAATTTTATCACCTACAGCCCTGATAACTTCCGGTGGTGGACCTATCCATATAAGTCCTGCATCCATTACCATTTTAGCAAATTTATCATTTTCTGCTAAGAAACCCCACCCCGGATGTATTGCGTCTGATTTAGTTTGAATGGCAGCGTTAATCATCTTCTCCATATTGAGATAAGACTCAGCCGGAGGGGCCTCACCAATATATACTGCAGAATCTGCCATAAACACATGATGTGCGAGACGGTCAGGAGTGCTGTAAACAGCAGTAGTTGGAATCTTTCTATCCCTGCAGGTATGCATGATTCTGACAGCTGTTACTCCTCGATTTGCAATTAATACTTTTTGAATCTTCCTGCTCATGATAGATATCCTTTACTCAACTCATATATCTGATACGACTTTCGCAGGGACGGCGTCTGGATTCCCGCTGGAGTTTACACTCACGAAAGTGGGGGCGGGAATGACAATACTACGTAAGTATCGGTTCTGTGAAAGTTGTATACCCAAGTTTAACATAAAAATTGCAAAATGGATTTGCGTTGCGTTGGCTTGCAGGCCTTGAAATGGGTACGCAACATGACATAAAAACATACAGGACATAATCAGGGTAGGTTCGGCTTTAGCATTTTATACAATTCGGCCGGAGCTGAACCTACCTAACTATGACAGTCTCATAATCTCAATTAACTGAAGAGAAAGCTATCTAAGTCTATTTAATCTTCTTCAGCAGAGCGTTTATGATATCAGTCAGGGTAATAATGCCCACCAGCTTATTCCTGTCTACAACAGGAACCTGTTTTACCCTGCGGAGGATCATCTGAGACCCAGCCTTGACAATAGGCATGTCACTGCTTACCGTGATGGGGGGGGTTCCCATTATCTCCTGTACTTTCATTTCATAAAGCTTATGAGCACGCTCCTCAATATACTCGAGATCCGTCATGTGACGCTCGTCCTCAATTATATCAGGATAGCGCGGCAGAATTGCTTTGAAAATGTCTGCTTTTGTGACTACCCCTACAACTTTTCCATCATCCACAACAACGAGGCCATTTGCACGTTTTTTGCTCATAAATTCAGCACATTCCTTTAAGGTCTGAGCTGGTCCAATAGTGTGTACTTCTTTGGTCATAATTTCACTAATTTTCATGATTTTTCACCTCCTGAGTTTAAATAATTAATTTCTGACTAAATTAATTAACAAATATATCGCTTTTATCACCCCCTGTCATCGAATCTTTAATGTATCTAATGTTACAGTTTTAGATTAATTTTGTAAAGAATTTCTAATCGCATAAAAATGTAAAGCAAATCTATCCCCTTTTAATATATCCAATTCAAATGATAAACTATGAAATTGATATCTAAATAAATAAGGAGAAAGATTATGCATCCTTTTTTCTTGATGGCTAAAACCATACCTGATGCGTGGTTTCAGTTGATTTATAATCTGTTTGATAATGCCTATGCACAGAAGATACAAAAAGGCTCTTTTGAAAATGAGCAGTACAGATTACAATATCCGGGAATAGCAGTGTATATCGAGCATCCCTATTACGACATGGTACCGACTATACCGCCGAACTCAGGCATTCCAGCTCCTACCACAAAGGAGTACATCGAGGATTATTTTGTCAACTACCTCATGAATCCCGAGCTGGCCGAGAATGAGACTTACACATATGCGAGCAGGATACACAACAGCATGCCCAAAGGTGGAACACAATTTGAACGTGTTATAGAAATACTCAGGAAGACCCCTCTCACAAATCAGGCTGTTATCGAAATTGCAACACCTCTTGATCTTGAGATCTGTTATGGCAAAGACGGGAAGCTTGACCCCCCCTGCCTGAGATTGCTGGACTTTAAGGCCATCCCTTTAAAGGAAGAAATAGTGCTGACAGTGAGCGCTTATTTCAGGTCATGGGATCTGTGGGCAGGATTCCCTACGAACCTCGGTGGAATAGAACTATTAAAACAGTTTGTTGCTTCTGAAACCAGCCTCAAGAACGGCCCTATTTATGCCTATAGCGCTGGCGCTCATATTTACGGTTATCAGGAGGAAATTGTAAGGTTAAGAACCCTCAGGTCAATAAAAAGTTGAATCTCAGGGTTTCTCTACCGGAAAACTTATCGTAAAGGTAGTCCCCTTTCCAGGTTCGCTATCTACAGAAATTGTACCGTTGTTATCCTGGATTATCTTATGTGTAAAAGTAAGGCCAAGTCCTGGGCCATATACCTTTGATGTGACGAAGGGGTCAAAGATGTTTTTGATTTTATCTTTGGGGATACCTTTTCCCGAGTCAGATACCAATATTTCTATATGGTCGTCACTTAGTCGGCTGGTAATCTTTAGTAATTTGGTTCCTTCAGCCATGGCCTCGATAGAATTTTTAATGAGATTACAAAAAGCCCTTTTAAGTAGTTTATCATCAGCAGGTATGGGTGGAAGATTATCCATTAATTCAGTCTTAACATCTATAGACTTTTGCTCGAACTCCTGTTCAAATACCTTAAGGGCTTCCATAATAACTTTATTGATATTTGTGGGCACCTTAAAAGATATGGCCATGGTTTTTAACTCGATAAGCTGTTTTATCATGCTTTCCAATATTGCTACGTCGTCTATGATCATTTCCATATACTTTTTATTAGGGTCACCTTCAGGGAGCTTTCCATAAACCTTGCGTGCAAAACCTCCGATAGAAGTTAGGGGATTTCTTATCTCATGTGCAACCTGGTCCATCATCTGTTCAAGTGCCCCTGATTTTTTCTCTTCTACTAATTTCTCATGTGCTGCCTTGATAGTAAGTAATGACCTGACCCTTGCAGAGAGTTCTTTGTAATCAAACGGCTTGGGTAAATAATCATCAGCTCCGATATCAAGACCTTTCACCTTGCTCGCAACGTCGCTTTTTGCTGTAAGCATGATGATTGGAATATATCTGGTGGTTTCATCTAATTTGAGCCTATGACATACCTCATAGCCGTCTATTTTTGGCATCATGACATCGAGTACAATTAAATCAGGATTGTATTCAACGACCTTTTTAAGACCTTCTTCACCGTCGTATGCCTCTGCTGTATCGTATCCTTCAGAGCGGAGTCTTTTCCTCAAAAGCTCTACCGCATCAATAGTATCATCAACAATCAATATCCTTTTCTTACTGTCCATTTCTTATTTGTTTTTTAAATAGGATTTTATTTGGTCTGGCAATTCATGGATATCAATGGGCTTGGATATATATCCGTCACAGCCAGCCTCCAGGGCCTTTTCTCTATCTCCCTTCATTGCATGTGCAGTTAAGGCGATTATAGGGGTATTTTTAAATGTCACCTGGCTTTTCAGCCTTTTTGTAACCTCATAACCATCTATCTTAGGGATTGAGATATCCATCAGTATAAGATCAGGGTTTTCTGCTATTGCCTTTTCTAATGCCTCTTCTCCATCAACAGCCTCAATCATTTGATAACCCCTGTTCTTAAGTATCTTGACTACAAGCTCCCGACCATCCTGATTATCATCAACTATCAGAATCTTTTTTGGTAAGCCCTCTTTTATTTCTTCCATTTTTAATCTATTCCCTTATTTTTTTATGATTTATTGATTATATAGGTTTTTTAAAATTCCGTCAGAAGACTTTTTTTATAGATGCTCCTTCATTTAATGTTTCCTGAATCCTGATTAACCCCTTTTATGCTATTAAAGGCTCAGCAGGCTTTTCGAGTACATCTTTTTTCAGCGGAAGAGTGAAACAGAACCTGCTGCCTTCTCCATATTTGCTTGTTACCCACATTACACCCTTATGCAATGCTACCAATCCTCTGGCAGTGCTAAGCCCGAGGCCTGTTCCTTCATATTGACGGATAGTAGAGATATCAACCTGTGTGAACTTATCAAAAATCTTACCGAGATCTTCATCTTTTATCCCTATACCCGTGTCCTCCACGCATATCTCTGCAAATAGAGGTGGCTCACCCGGTTTAATCCCTCTTTCAGAGGGCCCGGCGATTATGGTTATTCTACCCTGTTGGGTGAACTTAACAGCATTTGATAACAGATTTATGAAAACCTGTTTGATCTTATCCTCATCACCATAAACCGGAGATAAATTCTCATCGAGATTAATAGCAAGTGTGAGCCTTTTTTGTTTTATCATGGGTGCAAAGGTAGGAATAATGGACTCAATTAACTGTTTCAGATCGATATCCTTTATTTGTAATTCTATTTTCCCTGATTCTATCTTGGATATATCAAGTACATTATTTATCAATTGAAGGAGATGTCTGGCATTAGCCGACACTTTTTTCAGGTTCTTTTCCTGTTCTTCATTAATGGGGCCGTCAACCCTGTCTATCAATAGTTCTGAATAGCCGATAATAGCATTCATCGGTGTACGAAGTTCATGAGACACGTTGGCCAAAAAAGCGGATTTTAATTTATCAAGCTCCTTGAGTTCCCTTTTATCTCTTTCTAATTGCCCTATGAATTTGGTCCTCTCTGTTACAAGGTTCTCTAACTCTCTTTTGTCCTCGGATATCTCCAGATAAGATCTGTATATCCAGATAAAGAAAAGACTTACTGAACCCACCAGGAAAAGAGCAAAGGTATTAAAGCTTCCGGCAATCGGCTCAAAAAATTTCCAGATATCCTGATTTCCTGTGGGTATAAGGATATGTCTCAGGATATGACCGAACGACCTGGAAATGGAAAACATGACCCAGGAAGAGGAAAGCCATATCATATAATTCCATAGTACATTCTCTCTGTCTTTTCTATAAAGTTTAATGCTGGCATTAAGGCTCATGATTGACAGCACTATAAATATACTATTACCTGCCATATCTGTAATTACGATCGGCAGCAGCGGTAAAATTACGGGTATGGAAACCGGGACCTCTTCTTTTTTTAAATGCTCTTTCAGTCCCATATAAAAAAGCAGCATTGCTATATTAAGTAATAAAAAATCGAGTCTTCCTAAGTAATAGAGATACTCCAGACGTTCAATCTTTATATTCCTTGCAAAATACTGCCACCCCTCTGTACTCCCTATTGTCTGAGGGAGAGTAATAAATTCTGCCATACGGCCAATAAACACGTCCAGATCCCATAAGATAAAAAATATCACAGAAAGAAAAAGGTATCTCCAGCCTTTTTGTTTATATAAACGATTACGAACAATGACCCAAAAAACGCAGATAAATGCGAAAAGGAGAAATATTCTTCCAAGCTGCTGAGTGTAAATTGCAGGATATTCGTGGGGTACATATCCCCACGCATTGGAAGGAACAAGAGAAAGAAAAAGTAAAGCGATAACAAATTTCATCATGCTTTACTGACTTTACTTATGGTATCCTTAATTTCCTTCAAAAGATCTTCTTCAGTAAGTACTCCTCTGTTTAATATCCCCTGTATCCTGCCATCAAGTTCATCTATTTCTTTTTCGGTTAAATCCTTCTGGGTAATTACGATAAGAGGAATATCTTTGACCCCTTCCTCTGTCTCAAGATATTCAATTATGTCAAAACCACTCACCTCGGGCATTGTCAGATTTAAGACAATCAGGTCAGGTACAAAATCTTTGATAGTTTTGATGGCATCTTTACTATTATTAGCTACTGCTATCTGGTATCCTGCTTCTCTTAGAACATTTCCAATCAATTCTACAGTATCTGGTTCATTATCAACTATTAATACCCTCTTTATAGTTGTTGTCTTTTCTAAATTTCTTAATTTTCGCAAAAGAACCTGTTTTTCTAATGGTTTTACCAGATATTCTGCTGCACCCAGACTAAAGCCCAGTCTTTTATTATCCACGATCGAAAGTATAATAACGGGGATATCCTGTGTCTCTGGCGTCTTCTTTAACTCCCGCAGTACCTGCCATCCATCCTTTTTGGGCATCATGATATCTAAGGTAATGGCCATTGGTTTTATTTCTTTTGCTTTCTCTACTGCCCCTTCACCACTTAAAAAGCCAACTACCCTGTAATCCTCTCCTAAATATTTCCTTATAATATCAATAGCCTCTGGATTATCATCTATAGCCAATACAGTCTTTTTAGCAAACCCTTGTTCTCCCAGCGACTCTTCCCCTGTAGACTTATATTCCTCTTGCTCAAGTATCAGATTTCTTATTACCTCACATCCTTTACAGAAATCTACCTTTTCAGGATAGGCGGCTATTTTCATGCCTGCACAATGAGTTCCAAGGGTTAACCAACATCTGAAGTCTTTACTCCCATAGGCAGGACAGCTGGGCTGTCCACAACGGATATATTCCCAGCATCTTATGGGTTTGCCAGCATATTGTGGTTCCTTTAAAAAGGTCTCAACCGGTTTTCCAAAATATTCAGCGAGACCTTCAGCCATGCGTGGTTCTATCACTGGCTCGGCAGTCTTCTCGAGTATCTCTTTTTTCAATGGAAGGGTAAAACAGAATTTGCTTCCTTGCCCATATTTACTCGTTACCCAGATTAGACCCTTATGCAATGCTACCAATCCTCTGGCAATACTAAGCCCGAGGCCTGTTCCTTCGTATTGACGAATTGCAGAGACATCTACCTGTGTGAACTTATCAAAAATCTTACCGATATCCTCATCTTTTATCCCTATACCCGTGTCCTCCACGCATATCTCTATAAATAGAGGTGGCTCACCCGGTTTAATCCCCCTTTTAGAGGGTATGGCGCTTATGGTTATCCCACCCTGATGGGTAAACTTAATGGCATTTGATAATAGGTTTATTAAAATCTGTTTGACCTTATCCTCATCCCCATAAGCCGGAGATAAATTCTCATCGAGATTAATAGTAAGTGTGAGCCCCTTTTGTTTTACCATTGGTTCAAAGGTGGGGATAATAGACTCAATTAACAATTTAAGGTTTATCTCATTTATTTGTAATTCTATTTTCCCCGATTCTATCTTGGATACATCGAGGACGTCATTTATTAATTGCAGGAGATGTCTGGCATTAGCCGCAACCTTTTTTAAGCTCTTTTCCTGTTCTTCATTAATAAGGCCGTCAACCCCGTCTATTAATAGGTCTGTATAGCCGATAATGGCATTCATCGGTGTACGGAGTTCATGAGACATATTGGCTAAGAAAGTGGATTTTAATTTGTCCAGCTCCCTGAGCTCTCTGTTTGCCCTCTCTAATAGCGATAGGAGCTGTGTCCTTTCATTTAATAGAGTGGTCTTTCTGGTTACTTCAAGTTCTAACTTTTTGCTGGTGGCAGAGACACTTTCGACCATATAGTTAAAGGTCTTGCCGAGGATTCCAATCTCATCTTCTGTCTTTACGTCCACGGAAACTGACATGTCCCCTTCAGCAAACCTCTTTGCTTTCTCAGCTAAACTCTCTACAGGGCGTCGTACTAATTTATTTACCATAAGATAGATTAAGGTTATCGCAATGGATAAGCCGAATGCAGTTACTACAATAGTTCGGTTGAGTTGGGCAACTACAGTTGAATGGACTCGCTCAGCGCCTACTCTAATTATCATACTTCCCAAGACCTTTCTGGAAGATCCATGGCAGTGATAACAGTCGGTTTGATTTAATATAGGATAGATTGTAACGAGAAATCTTTTCCCTGAAACCGTATCCTCAAATGACTTTGGTGGTTCAACCCCTGTCTTTAATATCTCATTTAATGACTGCAGGGCTTTTTTATTGGAAATCGAATCTGCTACCTTTGTCTTTACCTTGTCCACATGCGTGGAATAGATTATCTCCTGGTCAAAATCGCATATAAATACCTCAACCTCCTTTGTCTTTTCCCTTAAATCTAATAGATGTCTTTTAACCCCTTCTTTATCTCCTACCCACATGGGACTTTTTATGCCTGCATAGGTTGAGGCAGCTACCTCTTTGGCAAGCATGGTCATCAGCTCTAACCTGTCTCTGGTCCCGAAGTATATTCGAACATAGATTTCAGCTGACATAATCAGAACTATAATGATTACTATAGCCAACATTATTTCATTGGCCAGCCGCTTCTTTATAAAACCAAACATTTTACCTGCCATTATCTCCTGTTAACGAATAACGAGTAGTTTGAATTAGTGCTGAGAAGTAGAAGTCCGGAAGATAGGAAAGTTTCAAAGCTTGTCACTTGTCAATCGTAACTTGTCAATATTCAATGTGCGCCTCCATGAATCATGGGCTTATACCTGAATGCCTTAACCCTTTCCGAGGTATGACAGACCTCGCAGTCTTTCATTGTCATACGCCTCTTTATATCACGGGGATTTTTTGTTTTTACATGTAAATCGCCAGGTCCATGACATACCTCACATCCTGCATTTTTCAGGTAAGGCGTTTTTTCAGGACTTATAAAACCGCTTGGTTTGCCATATCCGGTAGTATGGCAGAAATAGCACCCTTTAATTTCCTCTTCGGTCAAGCCCTTTTTTACTCTTTCAATGCTCTCAAACGACTTACTCTTCTTTGCATACTTCATAAAGCTGTTAAATTCCTTCTCATGACAACCCTTACAGGCATCGGAACCAACATATTTGGATATTATATTTTTAGTTCCGGCGAAACTTAAAGATGGGCTTATTATGATTGATACAATCAGGATGGTTACAGCTGCAAATAACAAATACCCTATTAAAAATCTAAAAGAACGGGCCATATTATAACCTCAAATTTAAAGTTATTTTAAGTATATCCAGTAATCGAAACTTCATTGTTCTATTTTCCGTTATTACGTGAAAAATTTCAACTTTTGTTTGATGTATAATAATCAAATGGCATTTGTAATCGCTTTAGCAGGTAAGGGTGGTACGGGAAAGACGACTATTGCAGGGCTTACCGTCCGTTATATTATTGAGAAAAAGAAAAGGCCTGTGCTTGCTGTAGATGCAGATTCCAATAACTGTCTTAATGATGTACTCGGGGTAGATGTCCACGCAACGATAGGTAAATTGAGAGAGGAATCTCTCCAGACAATAAGAAGTGGTGCAGAAAGACCCGGTGGCATGTCCATGGAGCAGATCTTTGACTATCAGGTACAGCAGTCAATTATAGAATCAAAGGGATTTGATTTGATGGTAATGGGAAGACCTGAGGGTCCGGGATGTTATTGTGCAGCAAATAATATTATCAGGAAATATACGGATAAACTCTCTGAAACATACCCATATGTTGTTATAGATAACGAGGCCGGCATGGAACATCTCAGCAGGAGAACAACCCACAAGGTTGATTTACTTCTAATAGTGAGTGATCCTGCTGTAAGAGGCATCCAGACAGCAAAAAGGATTAATGGACTTGTCGAGGAACTACAGCTTGAGATCAATAGGCGGGTAGTTATCATAAACAGGATATCTGGTAATGAAGGAGCGGATTTGAAAAATCTTGCAGAGGAGTCTGGTCTTCAGGTTGCAGGTCTTGTTCCTCAGGATGAAGCAATATTTAATCTTGATCTTCAGGGAAAACCAATCTTCCAACTCCCAGATGATTCAAAGGCGGTAAAGGCAGTTTTCAGCATACTCGATTCGTTGAATATACCTTGAGAATGAATCTTCTTGTCAGGATTTTTTGTCTTCTATATACTTAATTAGAAGGCAGTGTGAATTCTAATTTATGCAACAGGGTATCATAGAGAATCTTATAACTGAACTTACAAAACTTCCTGGGATAGGACGAAAGACCGCACAGAGGCTCGCATTCTTTATACTCGCGATGTCGGAGGAAGCCGCAAAAGGAATCTCAAAGGCAATAAATGAGGTAAAGGAGAAGGCAAGATTCTGCAATGAGTGTTTTAACATTACAGAGACAGAAGTGTGTAGTATATGCAGCAGCAGCTCAAGGGACAGGAGTAAACTCTGTGTTGTAGAGGAACCGAGTAATATACTTGTTATTGAAAGGTCAAAGAGCTTTAACGGGATCTACCATGTACTCCTCGGAGCCCTCTCACCAATCGATGGTTTTACTCCCGACAGGCTCAAGGTAAACGAACTTATCAAAAGGGTAGGGAGAAATGAAATTAAAGAGATTATTATCGCAACAAATCCCAATACCAAAGGTGAGATGACAGCACAGTATATAAGGGAAATGCTTAAACCCTTCAATGTTAAAGTAACACGAATTGCTTATGGCCTACCAATAGGCGGAGATATTGAGTTTGCAGACGAAGTAACCCTCAGCAAGGCCATCGAGGGAAGAAGAGAGATGTAAGGAAATTCGCAAGGCTTCATTTGATTGCCCTGAAGGAAATTCCATTGACGAAAGATCATGCTTCAAACCCCTGTGACCTAATTTTTTGTTTCAGCAGTGTACCTTTAGCTGATGGTTAGAGGAATATTTTCATGAGTAAAACAAATAGAGATGTTATTAATAAATTCATCGAGTTAAATAAAATTTTGAATAATATCTGCATTATTCATATTCATCAAATAAGGAGTAGCTATGGCAAAGTACACAGCGACAGTTGACGAAGATACACGTCAGAGGATCCTTGCATTACCGAAGAGCATACACTTCTCAGCCTTCATGCGAAAGGCAATCTCTGTTTTTGTTGAGGAGCTTGAGAATGACCCCGACTTGCAACCCGAGAATTTCATCATCACCCGCACAGCCCGGAAAGATGTATCAGATAAAAAAAAATAAAGGCATGAAACAAAGCAGGATTCTGATTACCTGTGCAAAGGGAATAGCGCCTTTTTTGAGGGAAGAGCTTCTTCTGTTGGGATTTCCTGTACTATCCGAAACCATTGCGGGCATAGCTACTGAAGGTACTATCGACGATACCCTCCGGCTTAATCTCCTGCTCCGCACAGGACATCGCGTCCTCTTTCTCCTCAAGGAATTTGCTGCACGTGATGCCGATGCCCTCTATCACTCGGTGTCGGAGATACCATGGGAGGAGTATATAACCGAGGATGGATATGTCTGTGTAACATCCAGTGTGGATAATCCCAGCATCAGGGACTCACGCTATGCAAATGTAAAGTGCAAGGATGCCATTGTCGACAGGATAAAGGAAAAGTGCGGGCAGCGTCCTGATTCAGGTCCCGATAAAGACAGAGTCGTGGTGAACCTCTACTGGAAGGACGATAGTTGCTCCGTATATTTTGATACCTCGGGGGAACCCCTATCCAGGCGCGGGTACAGAAAGATCCCCATGACAGCACCCATACAGGAGACCCTTGCGGCTGCAGTTATTATGGCAACCGGATGGAACGGCAGCGGCCATTTCATCAATCCCATGTGCGGCAGCGGCACCCTTGCCATAGAGGCTGCCCTAAGAGGCCTGAACAGGGCTTCCGGGCTCTTAAGGGATAATTACGGGTTCATGCATCTCAAGGGATTTAAGGAATCGCTGTGGAACGATCTGCGGGTACAAGCAAAAAAAGAGGCAAAAAAGACCCTGAGTTGCAGGATTATCGCCACTGATATCAGGAGAGAGGCGGTTGATGCAGCAAAGAAAAATGCTACTACCGCCGGTGTGGAGCATCTGATTGAATTTGATGTATGTGATTATTCAGAGACGACAGTTTCTGACGGAGGAGGGATAGTAATACTCAACCCCGAATACGGAGAAAGAATGGGGAAGATCAAAGAGCTTGAGAGTGTGTACAAGGGGATTGGCGATTTCTTTAAGCAGAAGTGCAGGGGATATACAGGATATATCTTCACGGGTAACCTTGACCTGGCAAAAAAGGTGGGGTTGAGGGCAAAACGAAGGATACAATTTTTTAACAGCGGAATAGAATGCAGGCTCCTTGAGTATGAGTTGTACGAGGGCAGCAGGAAGAAGAAAATATAAAAGATAAGATTTGATATTTTAAACACGTCAGACAAGATTTCGACAGACGCTTTCACATAGGAATATGCATATTGCTCTTTTGATTATTTGGGAACAACCCCAATACTTTTTTTGCTGTACCTCTTATCGGTCAGTGTCGTTATACTGTATGGCAACCTTGTAAGAGATCCGGGCATGGCCGGAGGCATTGTTTCCGGGGCAGGTAAGCTCACCGTCTCCTGATTCCAGACGGTTTTTCACCATCGTGACAATCACCGGTTCCAGATCAAAGCCGCCTTTGGTGCAATCGTTCCTCATGCACTCCATCAGGAAATACGCGGGACTTCCGGGGAAGAAATTGACCGTGCGTTTCATGAGCACCGGACCAGCGCCCTTCTGATAGTAGTCCATGGTGATGACGATCGATGTAATATACGGGTAGCGTGCAGACAACAGACCTGCGTCAATCTTCTGCTGCTTTCTCTCGGACCGTTCGGTATTTTTTTGCTCGCTGATCATTTGTCTTCTCCCTGAAGAGGGAGCCCCCTGCGTACTGCAGGGGGCTCCGCAGTTCCTTACTGTTTTACGACGTTGATTGCCTTGGGGCCCTTAGGACCTTTTTCAGTATCAAAGCTGACCCTGTCACCCTCGGCAAGGGATTTGAATCCATTGCTCTGGATAGAGGAATAGTGGACAAATAAATCACTGCCGTCTTCGCTCGTAATAAAACCAAAACCCTTTGACTCATTGAACCACTTCACTGTTCCTTCTGTCATTTTGTGTACCTCCTTACTTGTAAATTGAACTTTCAGAAGGACACAAATAAAAAGCCACAAAGCTAAAAGTCTTTGTGGCCTTGAATTGGCAAAAACTTCTGAAACTCTAAAATAGAATAACACGTTTTATGGATAATTAGCAACAAAATAATTTTCAGGGATCTGTCTCAAATGACTGTTCTGTACCGGGCGGCTACTGCTCTTTATTATATTCCGCACCTATTATTCATGAGTAATCAAATATGTCCCTGATTTCACTTAATCTGTCAGAGGCATGACCGGTATCTTCTGCCTGATATAATCCTCGATGTCCGGGAGTGTACGGACGTATTTCTCGCAGGCGAGGCTTATCGCCCTGCCGGCAGCACCGGCCCGCGCTGTCCTGCCGATCCGGTGCACATAGTCTTCCGGGTCCTGGGGAAGATCGTAGTTGATCACATGCGTTACTCCATCGATATGGAGCCCCCTGCTTGCCACGTCCGTTGCTACAAGGATCGCCAACGTGCCGTTTCTGAACCGGGAGAGCACCTTCATCCGCTTCCTCTGGTCAAGGTCTCCGGTGATGGAGGCGGTTGCGAAACCATTGGCATTCAGGCGGAGATCAAGCCGCTCTGCTGCGGCCTTAGTGTTACAGAAGATGAGATATCGGCCGTCAGGCTCACGTTTGAGGATTCCGAGAAGCAGGCCGATCTTCTCTGACGTGCCGACATGATAGATCTCCTGTTCGATCTGTTCCACCGTTACCTGCTCCGGGGTTACCGAGAACCGCATAGGCATGTTCATATATTCATAGCACAGTTCAAGTACGCGGTTGGATAGGGTAGCGGAAAAAAGCATGGACTGCCGCTTGTTATAGGGAGACATCCTCCTGAGCAGGAACCTGAGGTCGCTGATGAAGCCCATGTCGAACAGGCGGTCGGCCTCGTCGATCACGAGGAACTGGGTCTTCCTCAGGCTGTAGATCTTCTGCTTGAGATAATCGATGAGTCGGCCGGGCGTGCCTATGAGTAAGTCAACGCCCGCTATGATCTCCTCGCGCTGTTTCAGATAGTCGATGCCGCCGTATACGGGGACGATCCTGAAACCGGCAGGACCGCACAGCAGTTTCGCCTCAGCGGCTATCTGGATTACGAGTTCCCTCGTCGGCGCGATGATGAGCGCCCGTGGTGACGGGCCTTGTCCCTGCGAAGGTACCGAGAGCATGCGCGAGAATACCGCAATCAGAAATGCTGCAGTCTTGCCGGTGCCTGTCTGGGCCTGGGCTGCGATGTCTCTGCCCCGCAGTGCCTCAGGCAGGGTCAGGGACTGGACCGGCGTGCACTCAGTAAACCCCGCGGCTTTGATTCCTTCAAGAACCTGCGCGGGGATAGGAATTTCTTCGAATCTCACTTCTTCTACTATACCTTAAGTAATATCCATAAAGCATCAGGAAGGGCAGTCCATCACATTCAGTGGCGAGAAGCTTAAATACAATTCACATGAGATATTCAACTTAATACACTTACCCCAAACTTTTTCAGGCTCTCGGTCAAGGCGTATAAGGGAAGACCCATCACATTAAAGAAATCCCCCTCTATTTTTTTGACTATCACAGCACCAAGCCCCTGAACTCCGTAAGCTCCGGCCTTGTCTAAGGGCTCGCCGGATCTTATGTATGCCTCTATCTCATCCGCACTCAGCCTCTTAAAAAAGACCTTTGACTCTACTGATCTGGATAGTTCTTTTTTGCCGTTTGTATCTATTATCGTGAATCCCGTGATTACGGAATGGGCTTTTCCGCTCAGGGCCTTCAGCATCTCCTTCGCGTGTTCCTCGTTGCGGGGCTTGCCGAAAAGCCTGCCTCTCAATACGACAATGGTGTCAGCCGCTATAACGAGGGCATTCCTGTGTCTGCGGGCAACGTCCCTTGCCTTTTCGCCTGAAAAGAACCTGGCGAGCTCATGAGGCTTTAGTCCAGGATCCTTTTTCTCTTCGTAGTCGCTATCATCGACCTCGAATTTCAGGCCTGTCTTTTCGAGTATTTCCTTCCTTCTCGGAGAAGCTGATGCAAGTACGACGGTCTTGATATTATGCATATTGACCCGCAACAAACCCCGAGGACCAGGCCCATTGAAGGTTATATCCTCCGAGCTGTCCTGCAACATCCACGACCTCACCCACAAAATAGAGGCCGGACACCTTCTTTGCTTCCATAGTCTTGGATGACAGTTCATTCGTATCAATTCCGCCGGCCGTAATCTCTGCCTTTCCATATCCCTCGGTACCTTCAGGCCTTATCCTCCAGTGGCGTATCTGATGCGCTATATCCTTAAGTTCCTTTTCCGCATATTGGCATAAAGGCCTTGACGGGGCATGTAATTCACACCACCTGTGGCTGAATCTCCTGGGGAGATATTCTGAGAGAAGGTTGCTCAATTCGATCCTGCTCTTGCGCTTCGACGTGAAAAGTTCATAGGCGTTCCCGTCGGGCATTAAATCGATAGTGATTTCATCCCCGCGGTTCCAATACGATGAGACCTGCAGAATGGCAGGGCCGCTCAGGCCCCGGTGGGTAAAAAGGACTTCCCCCCGGAACTGTCTGACTCTGCAGCTAACCACAGCATCAAATGAAACACCGCTTAATTCACTGAACCTTTCTAAATCGTGCCGGCTGAATACGAACGGGACAAGCGCCGGTTTTAGCTGCGTAACATTCAGGCCGAACATCGCAGCTGTGCGGAATCCCATGTCCGTTGCCCCAAGTTCAGGATACGATAAACCGCCTGTTGCGATAACAAGCGCCCCGGCTTCTATTTTGCCGAAATTCGTTGAAACGTAAAAGTGGTCTGCTTTCGTTATCCTTCCGATTCTGCAATTCATGCGCATTTCAACACCGGCGCTGCGGCACTCCTTATAAAGCATCCTGATGATATCTCCTGAAGTCCCACGGCAAAAGAGCCGGCCTCTTTCCTTTTCGTAATATTCTATCCCGTACCTTTCTACCCTGCCGATGAAATCATAGGGAGTAAAACGTGCGAGGGCGGATTTGCAGAAATGGGGATTGGCGGACAGGTAATTGTCGGGCCGCAGATTTATGTTGGTGAAATTGCAGTGTCCGCCCCCTGAAACCCTGATCTTTTTCCCTATCTTATCCATGTGCTCAAGGACAATGACCGAGCGGTTCCTCTTTCCTGCCTCTATTGCGCACATGAGACCGGCAGCCCCAGCTCCTATGATGACAATATCCCTTTTAATCAGCGGTTTCTTATCTCGCGTCACTCCGGACAGCTCCTTTTTTAGTAACATATTCCATATTATATACCGTTTCCCCTATCCCCTCTTGGGAGGGATACTGAAATGAGGTATAATGTATAATACTGAATTATTCATGAAATGAATCTCAGTGACCGGAGATATAGTATTTTCGCTCATTCTCGTCTCTCTCTGAAGTCGGGACTGCGAGGTAAATTCTTTTTCCAAAAGAATTTAAATCCGCTCAAACACTATATCTCCAGTCTATATACGAAAAATTTATTAATTTTGGAGATATGTTATGCAAGAAGAGAGGAAAGCTACCCCTGTGCCATCGCAGGAACAGCGTGAGGATATCCGCACCGGGTTGAGCGTGAAAGCGATCAGGCAATCCGTGCTTGATAATCTTTACTTTCACCTCGCAAAGGTTTCTCAAGTCGCAACGCGGAACGACTGGTACATGGCGCTTGCGTATACAGTCCGGGACAGGATGATACAACGATGGATAAAAACATGCCGGAACTATACAGAAGATCTGACGGTCGTTGCGTATTTGTCTGCCGAATTTCTCGTAGGACCACAACTCGGAATCAACCTCATCAACCTTGGCATTTATGATGAGGTCCTTCAGGCAGTCAAAGGGTTAGGTCTTAATTTAAACGAACTTATTGAGCATGAGGGAGAGCCCGGGCTTGGTAACGGCAGCGTTGGGAGGCTCGCAGCCTGCTGCATGGATTCACTGGCAACGCTCGGGATTCCTGCAATCGGGTATGGGGTCCGCTATGAATTCGGCGCCTTTGACCAGGAAATTCGGGACGGCTATCAGGTTGAAATGACTGATAAGTGGCTTCGCCCTGGTAATCCCTGGGAGATTCCACGCCCCGAGATCACCTACAATGTAAATCTCGGCGGCCGCACCGAGTCGTATTATGACGAGCAGAACTGTTTCCGGGTGCGCTGGATTCCCAAATTTTCTATCAAAGGGGCTGCGTATGATACCCCCATAGCCGGATATAGAGTTGCCACAACAAACCTGTTGCGTCTTTGGAAGTCCGAAGCCATCGAATCCTTTGATTTCGAAGCCTTCAACATTGGTGATTACTTCGGCGCAGTCAACGAGAAGATTGCCTCAGAATCGATCAGCAAGATACTCTATCCCGATGACGAGCCATACGCCGGCAAACATTTACGGCTTGCGCAGCAGTATTTCTTTGTCTCCTGCGCTCTCCAGGACATGATCCGCATGCACCTCCTGCGCTGGAAAAACATCCATACTTTCTCTGACTCCTTTGCGGTACAACTGAATGATACCCAGCCCGCAATCGCCGTGGCGGAGCTGATGCGACTCCTTGTGGATGAGCATCTGGTGAGTTGGGACAAAGCATGGTACATCACACAGAACACCTTTTCATATACAAACCATACAATTTTACCTGAAGCCTTTGAGAAGTGGCCTCTTCCCCTGTTCGCAGGTATCCTCCCGAGACACCTTGAAATCATCTATGAGATAAATCGGCGCTTCCTTGACGAGATATGGTTAAAGTATCCTGATAATAATGATAAGCTCACCCGTTTCTCTCTCATCGATGAGAGTGATCAGAAATATGTCCGGATGGCACAGCTTGCAAGCTTGGGAAGCCATGTAATCAACGGGGTTTCAGAAATCCATTCAGAGCTGCTTAAGAAGACCATACTCCCCGAGCTTTATGAAATGTATCCTGAGAGGTTTCTCAACGTAACCAACGGAGTAACACCAAGGCGCTGGATTGTACTCAGTAATCCAGGGCTCGCTGAACTCATCACGGATACAACAGGAGACCGCTGGATCAGTCAACTAAAAGAACTAAAACAGCTTGAACCCTTTGCCGATGATCCGGACTTTATAAAAAAGTGGCAACAGGTAAAGTATGAAAACAAACGTGATCTCGCCGGGATAATTCATTCCCGCACAGGGATTTCCGTTAATCCTGATACGCTCTTCGACATTCAGATGAAGCGCCTCCATGAATATAAGCGCCAGCACCTCAACGTTCTTCACATTATCACACTCTATAACAGGATTAAGAAAAATCCGCGGATAGACATCACGCCCCGCACATTCATCTTCGGAGGCAAATCGTCACCCGGCTATTTTATAGCGAAGCTCATTATAAAACTGATCAATTCCGTTGCCGAAGTGGTGAACAATGATCCGGACTTGGCAGGACGCCTGAAAGTTGTTTTTTTCCCTGACTTTAATGTAAAGAATGGTCAAAAGCTGTATCCTGCTGCTGATCTCTCCGAACAGATCTCTACAGCGGGGAGAGAGGCATCGGGGACAGGGAACATGAAATTCTCTATGAACGGTGCATTGACTATAGGGACATTAAATGGTGCGAACATCGAAATCCGTGAAGAGGTGGGCGCCGAAAACTTTTTCCTCTTCGGTTTGACTGCTGACGAGGTTTCCACCATGAAATCTCAGGGCTATAACCCCAAGGATTACTATAATGCAAATCCGGAGCTGAAAGAAGCGATTGATCTTATCAGCTCCGGATTCTTTTCCAAAACAGACGTAAACCTGTTCAAGCCTCTGGTTGACTCACTGCTCTGTCGCGATGAGCATATGATCCTTGCCGATTATCAGTCCTATATTGACTGCCAGGACCGCATAAGCATGGCGTTCAGAGATCAGGAGAAATGGACGAATATGTCGATCCTCACTGTTGCGCGGATGGGAAAGTTCTCATCGGACCGGTCCATACGTGAGTACAACGAAAAAATATGGCATGCGACGTCTCTGAAGATCGACCTTGAGGAGAGATAAAAAATTTTTCTGTCATGCCGGACTTGATCCGGCATCCAGTGGTTGCCTAAAATCCTGCTTTCGCGGAAATAAACAAGAAACAGATAAATCTCATGACTATCCTACCAGAGTAAGAGTAGATTTTAAGAATAAGACGGGATGGATTGTTCTCGACCGGATAAGAACAGTTGATAAGAAGAGGCTGACAAAAAGACTTGGTGTAATAGACAGAAAAACGGTTCAAAGGGTTAAGTCGGTAATAAAGGAAATGCTTGTAGATTAGGCATCTTCTGCTTGATCATAACCGTATCAACTGCTTCCTGAAAGTGTGATTTTCAAAGCTCAACTCTCGATGCAACTTTGCGACTGCAAATCAACAATCCGTATAATCACAGGACTTTATTAACGTGCCATATTATGACAATCAGATAAAGTTAGGGCTAAAATGCTATATTAAAGCGGATAGCGGTTAAATAAGCATTCCAAAAACCTTAAACAAAAGCAAGACCACGAACAATTAGTAACGGGTTAACCCTAAAATAATAGGAGGTATATTATGGGGAAAAAAGAGAAAAAAGAATTGGTAAAAGTTGAACCAACAAAAGCTCTTTCACCTTTTCAGGAGATGGAAAGACGGTTTGAAGAGATGGAAAGACGGTTTGAAGATTTTTTCAGAAAACCCTTTTCATTGCTACCATCTTGGATGCCAAGGTTGAAAATGCCTGAAATAGAAGAAGTCTCTCCATCCATGGATATCTTTACAGAAGGCGATGATGTAGTAGTGAAGGGAGAATTGCCAGGGATGAAAAAGGAAGATATTAATGTTAGTCTGACTAAAGATACCATATCCATTTCCGGAGAGAAGAAGAAAGAGGAAAAGGTTGAAAAAAAGGATTATTACAGTCTTGAGCGTTCCTATGGTTCTTTTAAACGTTTATTCAGTCTGCCTGCAGAGGTCCAGACGGAAAAGGCATCTGCAAAATTCAAAGATGGGGTACTGGAGATAAGAATACCAAAAACTGAAGAGGCTAAGAAAAAAGAGAAAAAAGTAATGATTGAATAATACACAGAAAGGGAGGTTAGGAAAATGGCATATTATGTAATTCTCAGCAAATTAACCGATGAAGGCAGGAAGACCCTTAAGCAGAAACCTTCGAGGATATTGGAGGTTAACAAGGAATTGGAGGCTATGGGGGTAAAGGTCAAAGAGCAGTTTGCTGTGTTAGGTCTCTATGATTTTGTGAATATCATTGAGGCGCCGGATAATCTGACTGTTATGAAGGCATCTGCGGAGATCGGAGCGAGAGGTTCTGTACAGATCCTTACATTACCTGCAATTCCAATAGAGGAACTTGTAAAGAAATTGAAATAAAATTATCTCGTAAATCTGTATAGGGCGAGTTAAAACATCTCGCCCTTTTTATTGCATATTTCAACCAATAGTCATTAAATTTCTTATTCAATAAAAAGTGAAGACTTGCGGTGTAGTCATTAAGCTGATCTCTAATGTAATAAAGTTTGCTATAATTCCTCATGAGAACAAAAAAGCTTCCCAAAAAGCCCCGATGGAAAGATAAAATTGATCCTGCCTTCGATGAAATCATAATCCAAAGCAATAAACTTCATTTTGACAATATGCTATCATATATGATAGCATAAATTTGTGAGTAAAATAGAAAAGCTTCTCGATAAGACTAAAAACAACCCTCAAAATATTAGGTTTAACGAGATTTGTAAATTAGCTGAGGCTTTTGGCTTTACATGTAGAGGGGGTAGGGGAAGCCACACGATATACAGCAGGAAAGGAGTCATTGAGTTGATAAACTTCCAGAATGTTCATGGTATGGCTAAACCTTATCAGGTAAGACAATTTCTAAGAATTGTTGAAGAATATAGTTTAAAAATAAGGGGGGAATGAGTATGCACTATCCAATAAAAGTATTTTACAGTGAGGAAGATAAAGGGTTTATAGCGGTAATTCCTGATTTAGCCGGATGTTCTGCTTTTGGAGAAACTGAGGAAGAAGCAATAAGAGAGGTAAAAATAGCTCAGGGACTATGGCTTAAGACTGCTAAGAAGGAAGGCAGAAAAATACCAAAACCATCTTCTGAAAATGTATACAGCGGAAAAATACTTGCAAGGACTCCAAAATCACTTCACAAGGCACTTGTGGAAAAAGCAAAAGAGGAAGGAGTAAGTCTTAACCAGCTTGTAGTATATCTCTTATCAAAGGGCGCAGATAAGAGGTATCAGCTTAGAATGTAAACTTTGAGTCTTAAATCCTTGATTTTATTGGCGGTCCCAACGGGATTCGAACCCGTGTTTTAGCCTTGAGAGAGCGAATGGTATTAAAAATCTAAACTGGCTTCTGACGGCAGTTTGAGCGCAAGTCTTTGATTTTATAAGCTTTTACAGCTTTCGTTATTTTCTCTTGCTTCCCTTGTTTTCTATCCTTTGAGCTATATTCTATCACAAATCTATCACAATTTTATCACAGGTGCTATCAAGTGGGAACTACGGTAAAAGAAACCCCCTACCACCTGAGTGATAGGGGGTTAAGAATGTCGAGTCCTTAAGTGATTATGATCTACTCAATGCCATAAAAACTTCTTGCGCTCTAAAATATTCAATGTCAATCTTAAAACTTCTTCTGTTACAGGGAAACCAACTTGCCATGACAGTTCTTCTAACAGAGACTTTTTCTCTTCTTCTGTATAATAGCCTTTTTTCCCAAGCTCAAGGTAATAATCTAAAAGTTTTTTGAATGTAAACTCTTTAATTGCCTCATAGTCTATTATCTCTTCCATTTCCTATTCTCCTTAAACTAAAGCCAATTAGGCAGATTTGAAAATTGGTTTAAATCCGTGCTTTTCCATCCACCATTGAAAAGTGTTAATCCCTTGCTTTTCTTGAAGTGCTTTTGAGTTCTTGTAATGCATTAGATACCTGCCTATCAATATTTCATATTCCCTAAAGCTCTCCTTGGTTAATTTCTCGGAAAGCTGTCTCATAATTTCAAGAAACTCGAACTCTCCTGTTGTAACAGGATAATAGTTTATCTTGAACCATTCCCTGACTGGACATTTACCCTTTTTTATGCTGTTTTTATATATTCGCCTGAACAAAGAGTCATTCCGATATAGATAATAAAAATCTTTTTCGAGATACTCAAATTTTTCTGGTCTATAATCCCCTACCTCGTCTTTTAAAGCTTTAAATCTCTCTTCAAGGTCTCTTATATACTCTTTTCTTTTTTCCACGATAACCCTCCCTTATACTAAAGCTAACTCTTTATTGTTAACACGGATATTGCTGTATTGGATTATACCCTTGTATACAGGATTATCTAAGATATACTTTACAGTCCCTGCATACCATTTACCATTTCTTGCTGTTGGGATACCGCTTTCATTGAGCAGTTGTGCTATATCTCTCAAGCTCATGTCCAGGTCGTTCCTCAATGAGAAAATCATTCTTACGGTCTCTGATGATTCAGCATCAATAGAAAGCTGTTTATCCTTGGCCCGGTATCCTAACCCTGGACACCCACCGGCAAACCCACCTTTCCGAGCCTTATTGATCCTTCCACCTGAAAGCCTCATGGTTATGAAAGCCTTCTCTAACTCAGATACAATCCCCATGAACTGCCTGAAAGCCTTACGCATAGGGTCATTGCTGCATATGTCAGGCTCTTTGACCGAGACAAGGGCTCTATTCATGCCCTGTAGCTTCCTTAGAAGGTGTTCTTGAATATATAGGTCACGCGCCAAGCGATCCAGCTTGTAAATAAGAACACCGTCTAAATCTGTCTGTGATTCAAGGTAATCGAACATCTCAGATAGTCCGGGACGGTTGTCAAGGTCTTTGGCTCCTGACAAGCCATTGTCACTAAATATTTCAACAAGAGTATGTCCGTTTAATTCTGCATACTCAAGCAATGCTGCTCTTTGTATTTCAATAGTTTCCGCTTCTTTTTGATTCTCGGTGCTGACCCTTGCATAACCTACAAGTCTCATGATGTTGTCTCCTTTCTGTTTATAAGAGTTTTTTTAAAATCTTTACTACTGAACGGATAAGAAAAATCCATAAGGTAATTGAGACAATAACGTCAATAACGTTCATACTGTCACCTCCCTTTGTTTGATGCCTGCGGTAGCAGGGCATTGCAAAAAAATTCTGTAGTAAACACCTTGATAATCAATGCTGTTCTAAAAGTGACCGCAAAAAGGGACATATAGTAAACGGGTTAATGTCATGATGAAACACAGTTTTAGTTTTTTTTGGCTGTTTTCTTTGATAAATGGTACATTCACATTTCGGCACAGAAACCCGTGTTAGATTGCATAGAGCGGAGAAAGGCAAGATGTATAAAAAATACATATTTTTAATACACGGCTCCCGTTCAAGTGCTTCTACAGGTCTTGAAGTCCTCAGAAATGAATCAGAGTTGTCAAAGAACAAAGCATGGAGACCACCCTTCGGTTTAATCTCTAATACCCTATGTGTTGGCCTCGTTAAAGGATGCACTCTCACTCCGCGGAGCAAGGTAAGGTCTAAGAAAACATCGACAGAAGGCAGTAAGACGCATATAGGTGTGGTTACGTCTTTGAGGCTGGTTATGGCTTACAAGGGACTGAGATTAGCTGATCTAAGAAATTCTGAAATAAATTTTGGAAAGGAGAGATTATGGCGGAGATAACAGCGGTAGAACGATTAGAGAGAGCAAGAAAAAGTTTAGAAATCTCACAGGATAGGCTGGTTGAAATCAATGCAAGGTTGCCGATTCTATCGCGGGAGCTTGAGGAACTGATTGTTACGAATGAAATTCACGGATACAAGGGCAGAACTATTGAGAAAGTTAGAGATGAGATAGCGAACCTTAAAAAAGAAAAAGACATTTTAGAACAGACAATCGTTGCCTTACAAAAGAGGTTGCCGGAGCTTGAAAAAGAGGCAAGGATAGAGATAGCCTCTTCCGAGACGGTTGCTGAATATAAGATAGCCTTAATTGCTCTTTCAGACCTGATAAAAGAAGTCCCTGCCCTGGATGAACTGAAAGCGGCTGTCAGTAAGATCCAGAGATTCGCTGAAACATTAGAAAATAGACAAAAGCAATTTTTTTCTCTTTCTCAAAAACTCAATCAAACTATGATAGAAGAAAAATTGTCGTCTGTTGGCAGTGTGGACATTGAAACTTTACGGACAAATGCAGGGAACTTGATTTACGAAGAAATCTTAGCTCTTTCTGACGGATTAATTGACCTATCAAATGAATTGAATTCGCTGCAATTTTTCTTGTTTAAAACAAGCACTGCCGCACTTGTTATTACAGATTTGCCCTTACCACATATTGAAGAAGAATGTGCTTGCCACAAGCACAGGAGGGGATTTAGACCAATGGAAGGTTGGATCTTGTTGGAATACCGACAAGACCCGGAATACTTCAACAAATGGGATTGGGTCTTAGTAGAAAAAGAGAGCGGGTTTAAGAACAAACCGTTTTTTCCTTGCGAGCGCAAACACCCCACTGTTCATAAGAAAAAGCCGGAATTGAGACCCTCAGACATACAGGGGCAAATGGTTTACAACGACAATGAAGCTGCTGACAAAAGCATTACACCCGTTGAAGACGGTTTGTAATAAATAATCAGTAAAAGGAGATAAAGAAGATGGTTGAAGAAAAATTGAATGAATTGAAAGGGAAGCTAAATCAGCTTGATACCGCGCTGGAAAGGAAAGACAAAGTCATAGGTGTGTTAGCAGAAGAGAACAAGAAATTGAAAGCACAACTAAAAGATGATGAACCCGGGGCCTCCTACGCTGCCGAAAACGCGGAATTGATAAAACAGCACTTAAGGGAAAAATAGTCTGTAGCCGCCGGAAAGGCATAGCCAGTGCTAAAGACCTCCGTCCGGTCGGTGGCAAGGTCGATGCTCCTTGCCTTGGGTCCATACGGGGGCTGCCTCTATTTACCGGGGGGCCATTAATTTTGTGGCCCCCTGCTTTTTCAGAAAGGAATGATATGAATATTGACAAAGCAAATCGCAGGGCTATCTTGTTGTATGAAGCAGGGGAAGTGGCCGAGGCGGCAATCATATTCGGAAAGGTCTTGCAGAAAAAACCATATAATCTTACCGCCAATCTCTATATGGGAGACAATTGCATAAAGGGGGAAAATTTTGGGGCAGCCGTGACGTATTTTAAACGCGTTTTAAAAAGTGATGTTCTTCGTCGCGATAGCTCCGCACTTTTGGCCGTTTACTGTGGTTTAGGCTCGTCCCTCTGGAAAACAGGGCTTTATGAGGAAGCGACAGTTTATCATGAAAAGGCGATCAACCTTGCTCCGGAGGATCCAAAAAACTTTTTTAGTTATTATAATCTCGGACTGGCTAATTACGAGAGAGGGATCTTCGACGAGGCTGGGAGAAATTTCAGAAAGGCATCAGAATTAAATCCTGAAGACCCTCGTCCACATGCGAACTTAGCTCACATACTTCTTTTAAACGGCAATTTTCAAGAAGGTTGGGAAGAGAGCGAATTTTGGGTAGAAATACCCGGTAAGGCCATGCCTTCTTTCTGCGTTTCCATTGATGAATGGGATGGGTCACCTTTGACGGGGGAAAAGATATTTATTGGTTCCGATCATCATGTTGGGGATATGATAATGTGGGCTTCCTGCTTTGAAAAAATAATTGACCAGGCAGATTTCTGTCTTGTGGAATGCGACCAAAGGCTTATCCCACTTTTCAAGCGGTCATTCCCAAAAACGGAATTTATAAAAATACTCTCGTTTAAAGAAGTTAATGAGCACACTATAAAGAAAATCGATGCCATGGACTGGACTATTGCAGCGGACCGTATCCCGAAGTTCATGCGTCCTGACATCAATAGTTTCCCGAGAAAAAAGTCATATCTTATTCCGGATCCCGAGAAGGTCGCAGATTGGCGGAATCGCCTTAAATCACTCGGAGAGGGTCTTAAAGTTGGCATCTCCTGGCGGGGCGGCAGTGTACCCATTATAATGAAAAAGAGATCGACAACACTAATGCAATGGGCCCCAATTCTTAGAATACCCGGAGTGCATTTCATCAATTTGCAGTATGGCGATTGCCATAATGACCTACAGGAAATAAAAGAAAGCCTTGGTATAACGATTCACGATTGGGATGATGTAGATCCACTTAAAGACTTGGAAACTTCTGCAGCTCAGATTGTAGTTCTTGACTTGATCATTTCTGTTGACAATACAACCGTTCACATGTCCGGCGCCTTGGGAGTCCCAACCTGGGTACTATTGCCCTATATTTGCAACTGGCGCTGGCTCAGAGATGTTGAAGATAGCTACTGGTATCCGAGCCTGAGATTAGTAAGACAAAAAAACATTGATGATTTTGATGAACTTATTACCGGCGTTGCTTTCGATCTATTGAAGCTCATAGAGACAGAGGGTTGTGAAAATCAATTTTTCCCCGTGTAAAGGTCATGAATATATTCATAGGCTTCCTTTATCTCCAATCGATAGAACTCCTTCAATTCTTGTATTTCGTTTTTGAGTCTCTTTGGAACCTTTCCTTTGTAATATTTGATCATCTCAGAATTTAGAGAATCGATTTCTTTGCCCAGATTGTTAGATTCTTTTTCTGCATTTTTGCTGGCATCCTCAGCATGATAGATTTCTTCTCTCATGTTACTTGGTATTCTTCCACTATATTGTATCTCTATAGCTTTTCGTTTTCTCAGTCCTTGTTCTGTTATTGCTGTACTTTTAAGTTCGTGTGCCTTTTCAATAATATCCAATCTATAAGCCCTTATTCTTTTTGAATAATCGTCCTGAATTTCATCTGCATATGCCAGATTGCAAAAAAAATAACCCGTCAAGATCATAACCCAAAATAATGATTTCCCATTAATCATAAGATCCTCCTATTTCATAATTTTGGTCGATCGACTCCCAAATGACCTACCAAATCGTCAAGAAAACCACCTCTTATCTTATCCCCTCTTGGAAAAATTTATAGCACTATTGCAAAATATTTACAAGAAAATTTTAAAAAATTATTGGTTTTCTTGCTGATAAGAAGAAGACCAAAATCAGGCAGAAGATCCAGTTAATTCTCTGATTCTATATTCTCTCTGCCGACATTTTTTTTCATAGCAATACTTTCTCTGCTGCTCAGTTAATGCCTCAAAACTACGTTTACAACAAAGGCAGGTTTTGTAAACAGGAGTTTCATTGCTAATAATTTTCTTTGAAAGTTTTTTAAACAACGAAATAAAACTTTTATTGTCAACAAGTATCCGGCAGTCTTTTTTTACCAGCCCTGCTTTTTTCAGCCTTTCTATATATGTCTTTTGTAATTGAGGCTTTTCTATCTCTTTGATTCTTCTATTTACCTTTTGTTCCACCTTCTCTTTAAGCCTTTTCCGTTCTCTGTCCTTAACCTTGTTATTCGAAATAAGGTTTATCTTCGATAGCATTTCTTTTTTAATGATTGTTTTGTACATAGGAATATCGTGCTTTTTAATTATTTTGACAATATCGCTTTCAGAGTCCCTTTCTTCACCAGCGCGCAATTGCACATAAAAAGTCAAAGAATCATCTTTGTTTCTTGGTGTGCCCCTTTTTTCCCTAACAAGAAACGCCCACCTATTTTTTTTTGCGACCTTGATGTATATGACATTTACGATCTCCCACAGTATTTTAAAAATGGCTTTATGCGGGTAAATAGAATCATACCAACTCTTGCCTTCTTGAGATTCCCTTCCTAAGCTCTTTGTAATAAGCCATAAATCTTTTTCAATTTTGAGAGGCAAATTGTATTCAAGCCTGACTAATTTTCTCTCGTAATCTATTTCAAGATCAGAGTTAAGTGGAATCTGAGAACCTACGATGAGTCTTTCAAAGAGACTATCGCTGAGTTTAGGCAATTTATTTTCTTCGAAATAATCAGTCAGTTTCTGCCTCATATTATGCTTTTTTGTTATGCCTTTTAGAGCCTTAGTTGTAAAGGCTTTGCAAGCGTTACATCTTTTTAAAGCTCTTGTTTGATTCACTTTCATAGGTTAACATTTAAGCATAAAAAAGTAAACAAAGGAGCTAAAAATGAAAGCACATCCGAAGGCAAAAAACATTGTTCTGAAACTACGCAGAGCTGTCAGGCACGGCCTCACGATTTATGTTTCGCTGCCATCTGAATTCGTTAAGAGAAATAACATTGAGCCTGGGGAAGATTTGGTTGTAATTGCATCGAACACCACGGTTCAGATTATGAAGCCGAGGTAAGGAATTATGGCAGAAAATAACAAGAAACTTCAGGCTTTGGCTTATGCTGAAAGGCTTGGTTTTTCGATCATCCCGGTCGGCAAAAATAAAAAGCCTCTCATAAAGTGGGAAGCATATCAAAAACAGAAAGCAAGCCCAGATGAAATAAAGAATTGGTGGGTCAAATGGCCGGATGCAAATATAGGGATCGTTACAGGTATGATCTCAAACCTCGCGGTAATTGATGTTGACACCGAAGAAGGCAAAGAGGCGATACAGGGATATATCCCCGAGAGTTTGATCATGCCGGTCTGTAGCACTCCCAAAAGCGGTCAGCATATGTATTTCACCTGTCCTGACGAGAAGCTCACAAATAATGCCAGGGTGGTCCCGGGCTGTGACCTGCGAGCAAACGGCGGTTACGTCGTGTGTCCGCCTTCAGATAATGGCAACGGTCAAGCCTATGCTTTTCTAAAGGGGTTATCGCCTTTCGAGATTGACAGGCCAGCACTCCCGGAGGCGTATTTGTCTTTCATAAAGAATGCATCTTGTATTAATACTTGTTCTTGTATTAAGGGGGGTATGGGGGGGGATGAAAAACCCCTGTTTATAGAAGGGCACCGGAATGAAGACCTTTTTCATATTGCTCATTGTCTAACAAAAGGGAGTGCAAAAAGGTATGAGGCTGAGCAAGTCCTTAAAATAATTGCAAAAAACTGTATTCCACCCTATCCCGAAAAAGAGATTGAAACAATAATCCAAAGTGCTTTAGACCGAAAAGTTCGGGGCGAATCTGGCCTGACTGATGACATAAAGCGTATCATTTCGTTTCAAGACGGTTTCTTTCACGTAGCCGATTTAGTCAAGCAGTATCAAGAGTATCAAAACATAACTGATGTTTCAAATAGTATCAAAAATCAAGTAAGGGTAATTGTAAAAAGATTAAGGGATGACGGAATAATTCAAAAGGAGGGAAAGAAAGAAGGGATTTACCGGCGCGTTGATGAAATATCTGATGTTATAGATTGGGAGAACGCCGATGTTAAACCCTTAGAAATAGCATGGCCTTTTAATATCGAGGACTACTTTAATACCTACAAAAAAAATATCGCAGTCGTAGCCGGTAGCCCTGATGCCGGGAAAACCGCTTTTCTTCTAAACTTTGCAGCCATGAATGTCAAAAAGCATGAAACACATTTTTTTTCCTGCGAAATGGGAGCAATAGAATTAAAAAGCAGAATAATGAAATTCGATTCTCAGAGTCGAGAGAACTTTAAAAAAGTTAGGTTCTATGAACGGACTTCAAATTTTGTAGATGTCATTAGGCCGGATAAGGTCAATATCATCGACTACATTGAACTCACCGAAGATTTCTGGAAGGTCACTCTTTATATTAAAGAAATATTCGATAAGCTCACATCGGGGATCGCGGTTATAGCCTTACAAAAGAAACGAGGGCAACAGGTAGCAATAGGAGGGGAAGGCTCGCTGCAGAAGCCTCGACTTTACCTTGCAATGGATTCAGGAAGGTTACAGATCGTCAAAGCTAAGAACTGGGCGCATGACGGAATAAACCCGACTAATTTAGTGATGAATTTCAAACTTGTGCAGGGGTGCGGATTCATACCTAAAGGTACTTGGGAGAGAAACTAAAACAAGGGAGGTCTAAGATGCAATTGGACATGGCAAAACCAATCGAAGAATTAAAGATTGAGGATCGGATTTATAAAATCCTCATGGCTCATGGTATTCGTAAAGGAAGCGGGGTCTACAAAGATTATGAAAAAGCAAAAACAATTATTGAAAGACATAATTTTTCTTACGATGTCGCAATAAAAGAAATTTGTGAATATTTAGAAATCTGATATGTGGCAGATACAAGAATAGTGGATAGCTTTGACTACATGAGGAAATCCAGAGCGATCTCCCGGGGCGATAACGAGGCGCACCACAAGGGCAACGCCTATGATCAAATACCGGCAGAATCTAATTTTTTCCGTGCCGATAAATTCTTACTTAAAGGAGAAACAGCGAAAAGCGACCAAATCACAGAAGAAGTTGAATCTCCGACAGATTGCACTATTCGGCAGCGCTATATTTGTCTTTCAGACGCTCTCAAGCTTTTACGAAATCAAATGTCAGAAAGGGACGCCCTTATCTTCATTGCCCGGTTTTATTACAAGTTAAAACTCAAAGACCTTGAATCTATCTTCCGGCTTGATCTCTCGAACATTTCAAGAGTTGCTCAGAAGGCTGAACGAAAGCTAAAGGTCAGAGGATGATGCAGATCGTCACCATAAAAGAACTCTCAGAGCTTTTAAAGGTCAAAGAGAAGACCCTTTACCAATGGGCCGAGACAAGGCAAATTCCATGTCTTAAACTTAACGGCGCTCTCCGGTTCGACCTACACGATATTCAACGGTGGATTGCATCTTGTAAAAATACCCCCTCCGGTGGTTATAATTCATTTGCTCAAACTGCCGTCGGAAGTCCCAGGAAGGGGGTGAAAGTCTAATGGGAATTTACCGACGCGGTAAAACGTATTGGATGTCAATTATAATGCCTGGAAGAGGGCAAATTAGACAGTCCACACGCACAGAAAACAGGAAACTTGCGGAAAAGATTTACGGGAAAATGTTGACTGACTTGGAAGAAGGAAGATGGTTTGAAAATCAAGCTAAGAGAAAGACACTAAAAGAGATGCTCGATAGATACGAAAAAGAATACACTGATTCTAAAACTTACTACTCGAAGGCCCGGGATAAATCCATTTTCAAAAATCTCTATGCTTTCCTTGGCGAGGACGCATCCCTTCAGGAGGTTGAAACACTGATAGGCGGATACGAACAGCACAGAAGGGCGGAAGGTGCAAAGCCTGCGACTGTCATTAAGGAGCTCGGTCTTCTACGGCGGGTCTTCAACGTAGCTCGTAAACAATGGAAATGGAAGATGCAGAATCCGATATCGGAGATCGAAATGCCAAAGGTTAGCAATGAGCGGGTGAGGTATCTTTCGGAGTCTGAATATATTGCCCTTTTCGAAGCTCTCGATAAGGTGTCAGAGAAATGGCTTAAGCCCTGTGTCACTATCGCGATTGATACAGGACTTAGGCTTTCGAATATCTGTAACCTTCAATGGTCTGAGGTCAATCTTTTTAGTCGATTGATCATCATTGCTGCAGTTAGTATGAAAAATGATGAACATCTCGGTATCCCTCTCACTGAGAGAGCCAGTCAGACCTTCAGGGAGCTTCAGAGAGTAAGAGCAATATCAGATCATGTCTTTCACGACAACGGGCAAAAGATTTACCCTGTGAAAGTCCAGAGGGCATTCAAGAAAGCTCTCAGTTCAACAAAGATCGTTAATTTTCACTTTCATGATCTGAGACATACCTTTGCATCAAGGCTTGTTCAGTCAGGCGTAGACATTTATGCGGTGCAAAAACTCTTAGGGCATAAGGACGGGAGAATGACAAAAAGATACGCTCACCTGAACGTCGATAACCTCAGAGAAGCGGTGGCGAAACTTGAATCTATCACAAATCTATCACAGTCAAAGGAAATCAAGGATGCAATATCGCTGTAAACCCTTGATTTTATTGGCGGTCCCAACGGGAGTCGAACCCGTGTTTTAGCCTTGAGAGGGCCACGTCCTGGGCCTCTAGACGATGGGACCGTGTTTGGCTGGGGAGAGAGGATTCGAACCCCTGTAAGCAGATCCAGAGCCTGCCGTCCTACCACTGGACGACTCCCCAAAAAGCAATATTTTCAATGATTTACAGAAGTTTTAATATATCATAAATCTTTTAAACCCGTCAATTAACTACTCATTTTTAAGCAACATTTGTGAGAATAGAATAATCTATTGGCTTGACAGAGTGGTGTATATCCTTGACATAAAGTCATACATAAATTAAATTATCTAAATGCGAAAGCCATTTATAGCTGCAAACTGGAAAATGAATAAGACTATATCTGAGACACTGGAGTTTATATATAATTTTATTCCTGAAGTAAAAGATACGTCAGATGTTGATATTGTCTTAGCGCCGCCTTTTACTTCCTTGACAGCAGCAGCAGAAAAACTTGAGGGTACCAATGTCACGCTTGCTGCACAGGATGTTTTCTATGAAGAAAAAGGTGCATATACAGGTGAAGTCTCTCCTTTAATGCTTATTGATATTGGCTGTAAATATGTTATTGTCGGCCATTCTGAAAGAAGACAGTATTTTAATGAGACTGACGGGATTGTAAATAAAAAAATCAAAGCTGCAAAAAAAGCCGGCCTCGGTATTATTTTCTGCATGGGAGAATCTCTCAAAGAAAGAGAGGCAGGAAAAACATTTGATGTCTTACAGAGGGAGATTGAGGAAGGGCTTAACGGGATTGGTCCAGAGGATATAGTGGTAGCCTACGAGCCTATATGGGCTATAGGCACAGGAAAAACAGCAACATCTGAACAGGCGCAGGAGGCCCATGCCTATATTAGAAAGAGGCTTAATATTTTATATGGCAATAAAGCCGATGATTTTTGTATAATATATGGCGGTAGTGTTACGCCTGAGAATGTAGATTCCCTGATGGCTTGTAAGGATGTAGATGGTGCGCTTGTTGGCGGTGCAAGCCTGAAGGTTGATAGCTTAATAAGAATAGTTAAATTCAGGAAGGAATGATGACAACACTTTTAATTATTATTCATGTTATTGTCTCTTTGTTCCTTATCGCTGTAGTCCTTCTTCAAAGCGGTAAGGGAGCTGAACTCGGTGCAGCCTTTGGCGGAGGGTCGAGTCACACGCTTTTCGGGAGCCGCGGTGCTGCAACATTCCTAAACAAAATGACAACAGTTGCCGCAGTTGTTTTTATGATTACATCCCTTACATTAGCGGTCGTTACTTCCAAAGGCGGGTCTGTTGTTAAAAAGACACCTGTAACAGAAGGAACGAAGTCAATCCCAGCGCCGTCTGGTCCAATTCAGGGTGGTGGTGTACAGCCTTCAGCCAAGCCGGCTCAGCAGCAAGTCCCACAAACACAGCAGCAGAAAATACCACAACCGCAACAAACTCCTACAAAGTAATCATCTGTTGTCATTCCTGCGGAGGCAGGAATCCAGAAAGAACAAAGAAACCTGGATTCCGCATCTCGATGCGAGTCTTCGCTGAGAGTCGCTCCGACAAGTGCGGAATGACAAACTTATTCCTGGGCTGTCTATGTTCAGGATGACAGAGAGAAGACTTTTGCAAAAGACTCTTATGGATATTTAAGTTGAAGCCTCTGTACTGCGGTAGACTTTCCTGTTTTTTCATCAATTTCAATAACAATGGCAGAAAAAATGCCTTCACCCTTTGCTGTTTCAAATCGCATGGGAATATTTGTTAAAAATCGCTGTATAATCTGTTCTATTTCGATACCTATAACAGAGTTGTACGGACCAGTCATTCCCACATCTGTTATGTAGGCTGTCCCGCCCGGCAATATCTTTTCGTCGGCAGTCTGGACATGTGTATGAGTTCCAATAACAGCACTCACCTTACCATCCACAAAATATCCGAATGCGATTTTCTCTGAGGTTGCCTCTGCATGAAAATCAACGATAATCATCTTGGTTGAACTGCTCAGCTTTTCTACCTCTTCTTTGCCTGTTCTGAAGGGGCAGTCAATATTTGACATGAAGACACGTCCGGATATATTAATTACTGCTACCTTTTCGCCGTTGGGGAGAGAATAAAGTATACTTCCATATCCAGGCACTCCTGGAGGATAGTTTATTGGTCTGAGAACCCTGTCTTCTTTTGAGATTTGTGTAATAAACTCCTTCTTATCCCATACATGATTCCCAGTAGTAATTATATGGACTCCAAGGCTTAAAATCTCAGAGACTATATTTTCTGTTAGACCAAACCCTCCTGCTGCATTTTCACCGTTTGCAATTACAAGATCTATCTTGTATCTGTTGACAATAGTCGGAAGCAACGCCTTTGTTGCGACTCTGCCTACTTTACCTACTATGTCACCGATAAAAAGAACCTTCATCTTACTTTATTTAGCATATTCCACATATCTTGATTCTCTTATAACGGTAACCTTTATCTGGCCTGGATATGTCATCTCTGCCTCTATTTTTTTGGCAAGCTCCCTTGACATCATAGATGACATGTCATCACTCACATCATCTGGCTTTACTATTATTCTTATTTCTCTTCCAGCCTGGATTGCATAACATTTATCAACACCTTTATATGAGAGGGCCAACTGCTCAAGTTTCTCAAGGCGTTTAAGATAGTTCTCTATGCTCTCCCTTCTGACGCCTGGACGCGCAGCTGACAGGGCATCAGCAGCAGCTATAAGGGCAGCCTCAACAGTTGCAGGATCTCCTTCTCCGTGATGTACTAATATAGCATTTATTACCTTCTGATTCTCTCCGTACTTCTTAGCGATGTTTGCACCAATCTCCTGGTGTGACCCTTCTACTTCATGATCTACTGCCTTTCCAATATCATGTAAGATGCCTGCCCTCTTTGCAAGTTTAATATCCACTCTGAGTTCACCGGCCATCATACCTGAGAGGTATGCTACTTCCCTCGAATGCTGAAGTACGTTTTGGCCATATGATGTCCTGTATTTCAGCCTTCCAAGAAGCTTTATCAGTTCCGGATGTATACCTGAAAGCCCGAAGTCAAAAACAGCCTTTTCGCCTTCTTCCCTGATAAGTGTCTCAACATCTTTTTTAACCTTTTCGACTATCTCCTCGATTCTCGTAGGATGGATCCTTCCGTCTGTTATCAGCCGTTCAAGTGAAAGTCTTGCAATTTCACGCCTGACAGGGTCGAAGGCAGAGAGCGTTACCATTTCCGGCGTATCGTCTACAATCAGGTCAACACCTGTTGCAGCCTCAAGTGCTCTTATATTTCTACCCTCCCTGCCGATTATTCTTCCCTTCATCTCGTCATTCGGGAGGGTCACAGCACTTACGGTTGCATCTGCAACATAGTCACTTGAGTATCTCTGTATAGAAAAACCTATTATTTCTTTTGCCTTTTTCTCTGCACTTTCTCTTACCTCGTCTTCTATTTTTTTAGCGAGTTTTGCAGCCTCAAACCTCGATTCTTCTTCTATTTTTCTTAAAAGTTCCTGTTTTGCCTCTTCTGAACTTAATCCTGATATCTTTTCAAGAAGTTGTGTATGGTCTTTTATCAACTTGTTGTAATGGGCTTCCTTATCCTGAATAATGCGTTCCTTTGAGGTAAAGTCTTTTTCTCTTTTAGTTAATTCCTGTTCTCTTTTTTCGTTCTGCTCTAGCTTTCTTTCAATGTTTTCTTCTTTCTGCCTTAGCCTTCTATCGAGGTGGTTTAGTTCGGTACGTCTTTCCCTTATCTCCTTCTCAGCCTCTGCTTTGGCTTGATAAACAACATCTTTAGCCTCTATAAGTGCCTCTTTCTTTATCCTCTCTACCTCTCTCTGCGCCTCCTCAATTATCTTTGTTTTTTCTTTTTCTATAGCAATTTTCTTGCTTCTGAGATTTGCCCTGGAGATAAGAGTCAAGACTAACCCTGCGGCAAGCCCTGCAAATATGGCTATTATTAAATACGCTGACTGATTCATTTTATGATAAACCCCCTTTCTCTATTTTCCCTAAGTTAAATAAAGGGATTCCTTTGTGAAGCATAAAAAGCTTCTTTCTTGGAATTTTGTTTAAAGTGGCTGGGTTATGACTTCAATGAGACTTTTGGAGGTGAGAAATATTTAATTGTGAAGATAATTTTCCCTATACGCTCTATCATATAATTATTTATAATCCTCCGTGAAGCTAAAAAAGTCATAATAACCAACCGCATAATATTTAATTAGAATAAACCCACCCTGCCGTGTAAGGGAGATTAGATCCGCCTATAAAATAGGTGGGTGCCTTGAAGGAGACTTTAGGCTTTCCCGCAATTTGCATGCGGGACATGCACACCGACTCCTTACTCAGGCTCCCAAAAGATCTAATTTGCCGGATCAACTTTTCCTCTTATCACCAACAGGGTAGGCAGTTAAACTAAATTTTCAGCTATGTCCTCCTGTGGGTGTCTTTATTCATTTTTAGAATAAAATAAAATTGTACCTTTTAGCAAGAGAAAATTTCTTTGGATAAGGGACGCTTAGAAAGGACTCTTAATTTTATTTGTATTTATCCCCGGAAAAACGATTGGTTTACAAGTATCACAGGATATTTTACTTTGGAATATTTTGGTGAGATCAAAATAGAATTTCATCGCCTTATATTTTTATATTTTATAATTAATTCAGATTGTTATATGTAAAACTTAAAGAATATCTTAAGGAAAATTATTATTCTAAGGGCTATTTTTTGGTATAACGTACGTGCAGGAAGAATTTCCTTCGGCCATGCATTGCTGGCGCTTTACATCCTTTCCAAGAAGGTCCTTATAAATCTGTAGTTCATATCTGCATGCCTCTTTAAACTCCGACGCAATCTTATAAATGGGGCAATTGGATTGTTTTAGACTATAATTATTGTCAGTCTCATCAAGGTCAACTAAATATCCCTCTGATTCAAGGATATCCTTGAGCCCGTAGACCTTTTCTTGAAGGCCTTTCTTATCTGAGAGGGCTTCTTTAGTGTCTTTAAGGAGTCTGTTTTTACGCCACTTGAATATATCATCTATTTTATCTCGGCCCTCATTTTTTTCAATGTCTTTAAACATATTTATGATAAATTTGTGATATGCCTTAGGGAAGATATCGTCAGCCTTCTCGGTAAGCTTATAAAGGAAAGCCGGTCTGCCAATACCCTGTTTTTTTGTAGCATAATCTATAAGGCCTCTTCTTTCAAGTGATAGAAGGTGTTGCCTTATCCCCATCGAGGTTATATCCAACTCTCTGCTCAGGTCATCAATGGGCATGGGACCTTTCTTTTTGAGAAGCATTATTATTTTTTCCCGTGTGGGGTTTTCATTAAGGACAGACCACATATTGAAAAAATATAGCATAAATAGAAGTTTTTGTAAATAATTTTTTATAAAAAGTATCATTTTTGAAGGTTTGGGTATAGCATAATATATTTATGAATTTAGATACGGTGCTATATAAAGGAAGCGATGATAAACCCGCTGTTATATTTATACACGGCCTTGGCATGGATAAGGATATATGGATAAATCCTTCCAATTCCCGGATTCTCGGTGGAATGTTCCCTTTAAAAATCCTCCTGAGTGAAAGGATTTCAGGAGATCAAACAGAAGGTATCCAAACACTCTTTGATGACCTTAGATTCCGGGATTACAGCGTGATTACATGGAGTCAGAGAAGGCCTGCAGGGCCTATCGATTCTGTGGTCATAGAATTAGCTGAAATGGTAAAGATCGCTCGTCAGATGACGAAAGCTGGGGTTATCCTTATCGGCCACAGCAGGGGAGGGCTTGCCGGAAGGAAATATCTCTTAAGGGAAGATATGTCCATTAGAGGTCTCATAACAATCTCTACTCCTCATAAAGGGAGCAATGTAGCTAAAATTGCCAAGTATTTCACTCCGCTTGTATCTATGCTCAATCCTTTTATTCCTGTTGGAGAAAAAGGCGCATTGTCCTTTGCAATGAAGAGGATTTTTGAATTTCTTAAAAGCAGGGCGCTTAAAGAGCTCCTGCCGGAGTCAAGATTTATTAAGTCCTTAAAAGACGGGCCGCTTGAATGGGTATGTTATACCTCAGTAGGAGGCACAAACCCGACACTTTTCAGAATTTTTAATGTATCCTTCCCCGATGTTTTCGAGAAGATAATCCCTGAAAATCTTTATCCCGAAGATATAAAGAAAGGTAAAGGAGATGGGCTGGTATCTGCAGAGAGTTCAAATATCCCCTGGTGTAACGAGCACTACAATTTTGAGCTTAACCATGCAGAGATATTGTTTGATGAAGGGGTAAGAGGTATGCTGCTAAAAGCAATAGATAGGGTATGTTCTTTTAGCGAGATGAGCTATAGTCCATAATTTTGAAGGTTATCGGTATTATTATTTCATCATTGACCTCTGGGAATGGAGCAGCTTTCATTACTATTTTAATAGCTGCTGAATCGAGGATTTCATAGCCCGAACTTTTTTCGACCTTGATATACTGGGGGTATCCTTTGCTGTTAATAGTAAAGCCTGTTATTACTGTCCCTTCGATCCTCTTTTTCCTTGCAAGAGAAGGATAAGTCTTTACCTTCTCAATAGAAGCCCTGATAAGATCATAAGGATTATTTGTATTACCTTTGTAAGAACTCTTTATCGTTGAAAAACCTGTGTTCTGGCTGGAAGTGATTTCTCCTGATCTGTCTATATGCGGACTTACTGCAACTCTGCTGATGTCATTTTTCAGTCCCATCTCGGTTATAGTCTCACCAACAGATGTGCTTTTATTATCATTGTTAAACAAGCCCGAAGAAATCTCTTCTTTGTACACCCTCTCACTAACCTTTCCATCGGTGCGAGTCGATTCTCGATGCGAGTCTCGGAATCGAGTCGTACCGACTTCGCTGAGAGTCGCTACGACCGACCCTTGAGAGGGAGGGGCGGGTAGGGGGGATTGATTTGTCGCTTCCCTCTTTACAATGATACTTGATATTTTATCTTCATTTTTCTTTGTACTTTGAGAGGCCATTGAAGTGATGCCTGCCATTTCTTTGAATAAAGAGACTATCATATAGTCTGCAGGAACAAGGTCTACCCTGTCCCTGCCAATAACTGAAAAAACGGCAGTAATGATTGTTATATGAAAGATAAGTGAAAATAGTATATTTCGTCTGAGTTCCATACTTGTATTAGGTATCAATCTATTATTATCAGGCCACGTATTCAGAAATCAATTGTAACTCCAGCCAGGAAGTTTATCCTTGGCGAAGGATAGAATGCCTTTTCAATGGGAAATCCACCTATAACGCCAAATTCCTGGTACTTGGTATTCGTTAGATTATTTATATTTAAAAAGGCATTTAAATATTTCCAATGATAGTTTATTTTACTGTTGAGAACCAGGTAACTTCCCTGGTCACCAAAATCATTAGAGAAATCACTGATAAAAGGACGTTCTCCGATATAAACGCCATTAAGGGCAAAGGTAAATCCCCTTCCTAAAAAAGTTACTACATCCACAGACGCTTTATGTTTAGGAACATTTGGTACTTCCTTTCCTTTGAATGTACCTTCTTTTATCTCTGCGTCCAGATAGGTATAGCCAGCCCTCAACGTTAGCCACTCGATAGGTTTCACAAAAAAGGAAATCTCGATGCCATCACGGCGCGTCTTTCCGTCCATGTTTTCATTGGTATAGGTTATCGGATTGAAAAAGATTTCTTTATCAGTATCGATTCTAAAGAAATTGAGATGAGCATATATATCGTCGGTAAAATAATGTCTTATCCCAACCTCATAATCATCTGTTGATTGGGGAACTAAATCTGTATTTACTGTGTTTGTAAAAAAACTATAAAGCTCATCAAGAAGGGGATATCTGAAGCTCCTTGAAAAACTTAAATAGATATAAGACTTCTTGTAAAAAGTGTAGTTTATGCCGGCTGTGAATAAATCTTTGTGCATATCTATTTCTTCGTCAGGAGTACTCGGGTTAAAGGTAAATTCTACCCTATCATACCGATATCCTCCTGACAGGTACAACCTATCTAATATGTTGATTTCATCATGTAGGTAATAACCATAGTTTTTCTTCTGCAGATCGAACAGACCGATCGATGAAACACCGAAGAACAGTGATCTATTGACAATATCATTATCAGCCTTCACATAATCTACTCCGAGCGTGAGAGTATTTTTTGCTACACCTATAGTATTATTGAGAAGTATCTGCGGAGATACGATCACTGTTTTAATCTCGCTATCCCCTAAAAAATTCCCAAAGTCGCCGGAAGAAAAAGATAAGAATGCTCTTTTTCTAAAAGATGTGTCTATTTTAAAAATATTATCATCAAGAAAGGAGACTTCCGGAACAAATTTAAAATAATAATCTTCGACGTCCATATAGTCATCTGGATGTTTAGAGTCGGTTCTTGAAGCTCCTGCTGCAAAATCACTTTCTTTCAATGCTCCCGGAAGTCCTGTGTTATCCTTATGATATCCAGTGCTAAAATATAATTTTATGAAGTCTTTTGGGGTATAACTTGCGTTTAACCCGACATCCTTCGCCTCAGTGTTACTATTATCTCTATATCCGTCAGAAGTCAAATAGTTCCCTGTCAAAGAAATCGAGAGACCATTGGAACTGTCGTTTAGATATGCACTGCTCTTGAAGGTGCCATAGCTTCCTGCAGAAAGTTCTCCGCCGGCATTAAACGTATCTCCTTCTTTTGTAATAATATTAATTACACCCCCGGTAGCATTATCGCCGTAAAGGATGCTTCCTCTTCCTCCCCGTATGATTTCAATTCTCTTCACTCGTTCGAGGGGGATTTCAGTCCAATCAACCCCGCTAAGATCAGGTTGGTTGATCCGTCTTCCATCTACTAATACCAACGTGTTTAAGGGAGCAGTTTCTCCAAAACCTCGTAAGTCAACGGTATAATTCCGACGATTTCCTGTTATATCATTAACCTGGATGCCAATCTCTGTTCTAAGAAGCTCAGGAATGTTTTGTGCGGAAGAATTTTTAATATCTTTTTCAGTTATAACGGTTATATTTGCAGGAACTTTAGATGGTTGTTCCTCATATCTTGTTGCGGTGACTACCACTTCTTCCAACTTTATTTCCTTCTCTGCAAATGATAAAGTGAAAAGTGAAAAGTAAAAAGTAAAAAGTGATAAAATACAAATGATGAGTTTCAAAAACCGATGACTGATGACTGATGACTGATAACTTGTTTTCATACTTTCCTCCCTCGGGAATATTTGTTTGTAGATCTAATGGTCTGGAGAGGTCTTCCGGCTCAGGGCATCCTACTTACCCGCCTTCCCATCCCGATATATCGGGACAGTGGCTAATTCAGGTTTTCGTTCCCTTCACGGCTGCGGGGCAGCTGAGGATTTTCACCCCTCTTCCCTGACATCCAGCCAGCATAAATTTAAATCCTAAAAATCCAGAATCTTAAATCCTTTCTCACCTCCTTCTGATAATATGCCCTTACATAATTCTTTTTGTTTCGCTAAGTCTTATTAAATAGAGAGTCGCGACCATGCTACTACCATCAATAAAAAGATTATTTCTGTGATCTCACTTATTGCACCGAGTGTGTCACCTGTGAGGCCGCTGAATTTTTTATTAAAAAATCTCGTCGCCGAAAAACTTATGATGTAAAGTATAAATAATGAAAGCAGTAAAAATTGCAGATAACTTGATGAAAAGCGCATGAAGCTAAGGGCACCAACCATGGAACAGACAACAGCTGCTGTAGCAAGCAAAAACTCTCTTGCACCCGTACTATCAATAAATATCTTTCCGAGTCCGTTCTGTCTTGCAGATATCCCATGAAATATCGCCGTATTCATTGCCCATTTTGAAAATACAGGCATCAAAAAAAGTAAGCCATAAGCAGTAAAAGGTGTGCTGGTAAGGAGAATCGAATTAATGAATAAGAATTTCAATAAAATTGAAATTACTATTGCAACTACTCCGATCGCTCCTGTAGAGCTGTCTTTCATCACCGAGAGTCTTTTTTCTTTATATGTTGTTTCATTTCCGCTTGATTTTACAGACAGCGCATCGAATGTATCAGCAAGCCCATCAAGGTGAAAACCTCCATTACTGATTATCAAAATCAAAATTATAAGTCCGCTTGTGATTTCTACAGGAAAAACTTTAATCAGTAATGTAAGGGACAATACAGCCAGTAGACCTTGAAACACTCCTACAACTGGGAAAAAAGCTGCTGATTGAGACATCTCTTTTTCAGAAATATCCCCTTTGACATTCAAAGGTATGATGGTTAGAAACTGAAATGCAAGCAATAGTTTTTTCATAAAAATTTAGTAATTTTGCATTTTAAATTTTTAATCAAAGAATTTCTCGAAGCTCAGCTTCGGGGTAAAAATATATGTCCTGTCATTCCTGCGAAGGCAGAAATCCAGAAAATATAAAACACTGGATTCCGCATCTCGATGCGAGTCTTCGCTGAGAGTCGCTCCGACAAGTGCGGAATGACAACAGATTTTTTCAGTTGTGATACCTCGCAGCTTGCTGCGGGGTAGTTCATTTTTAAGCTTCATTGGATACTCCCGCCTCACTGAATGTAGCCATCTCTTTATAAATCTTAAGCCCTGCTTCTATAATAAGCATTGCGAGGGCAGCACCTGTGCCTTCACCGAGTCTTAAGTTAAGGTCGAGAATAGGTTGTAAACCCATTTTATCGAGCATTGCTTTATGTCCGACTTCAACAGAGTTATGTGCTGCAAACATATAGTCTTTTATTTTTGGCTCAAGACAATAAGCTATCAAAGCACCTGCAGTTGAGATAAAACCATCAATAACAACAGGTATCTGATTTGCTGTTGTACCGATAATCAACCCGGCAATACCGCCGATCTCAGTACCTCCGACCTTTGAAAGAACATCGATAGGGTCTGAGGGGTCGGGTTTGTTTATAGCAATTGCATCCTCAATTACCTTAATCTTGTTTCTTAATGCATCACCACTAATTCCAGTTCCTCTGCCTGTTACCTCTGATACAGTTTTTCCAGTCAAAACTGCTGCTATTGCAGATGATGGCGTAGTGTTTGCAATCCCCATCTCTCCAGCACCCAAAATTTTATAGCCTTTCTGTACATATTCTTTTGCAAGTTCAATCCCAACATCAATGCATCTTATTGCCTCCTGCCTGGTCATGGCAGGTCCATATCGCATATTCTTCGTCCCCATAATGACCTTCTTTGAAATAAAATCTGTAAGGGGACTGTCCCAAGATTTACGGGCGAAGCGAAGCGAAGCCGTAGAATCGGGACTGTCTCCCTCTTTCGTAAAATCAAAATCAACTCCTATGTCAATCACAACAACATCAGCTCCTGCATGATGTGCAAGTACATTTATTCCGGCTCCGCCATTTAAGAAATTGAATACCATCTGTTTTGTTACTTCTTTTGGAAAGGCTGAAACGCCTTCTTCTGAGACTCCGTGGTCACCTGCAAAAATGAAAATGACTTTTTTATCAAGCACAGGCATAGTGTTTTCTGTGATTGCTACAATCTTTTTTGCAAATTCCTCAAGCCTTCCGAGGCTTCCCTGCGGTTTTGTTAGATTATCGAGGCGTTTCTGCGCCTTCTCAGCAAACTCAATCTTAACAGGGGCTATCTTTTTAAGTATCTCCTGCATCATGTTTCTCCTTTATCTTTACCGGTATGCCTGCCACTACCATATAGACCTCATCCGATGTCGACGCAATCTTCTGATTTAAGAGTCCTGCCATGTCTCTGAATTTTCGTGAGAGTTCATTATCCGGGACTATTCCCATACCCACTTCATTCGAGACGATAAACAGTGGACAGTGAACAGTGGACAGTGAACAGCAAAATGATTCAATCTCCCTTTCGATCTTTTTATTATTCATAAAAAGATTAGAAAGCCAGAGAGTAAGGCAGTCTATTAAGATTACGCTGTATTTGCCTTCTATCTCTTTAATCACCTCAGCAATCTTTAATGGTTCTTCATAAGTAACCCAGTCATTACCTCTCTGACGTTTATGATTTTCTATCCTTTGCCGCATCTCTTCATCGAGTGCTTCAGCAGTGGCAATATATGCCTTTTTGCCATTAATCTTAGATGCCTCAGCCATTGCGAATGAACTCTTTCCGCTTCTTGCACCGCCAGTGATAAAGACTATCTTTTTATTAAACAATCTGCTATCTCCTCAATGCCTTTGATAACCCTCGGTCCGAGTCTGTAAAGGCTATCACTTACATAAAAGACAGAACCATTTTTAACTGCCGGTACTATTGCTAATCTTTTCAGAAGTCCTTTTGAAACCTCTTTCATGCTTACATGACCCCTGCCAATAAAAATTACATCTGGGGACTGACGGATGATCTCCTCTATAGAGTATTTTGGATATGAGGCTTTTGCTTTTGAAGCTATATTTTCATAGCCAAGAACAGTAATTGCATCGTCTATAGCAGTGCCGGGTCCTGCAACTATTAATGGTTCAGGCCAGACTATAAATAGGATCTTCCTGAGTTTTGTGTTTTTACCAACTGCTAATTTGTTAATTTTGACTTCTATCTCTTTTGCAAGCTCATCTGCCTTATTTTTTACACCGAGGGGAGTACCTAAATCTCTTATCCCACCAGGCAGCTCAAGCAACCTCCGTGCTTTAAACACGTATGTTCTAATTTTTAGTGAATGTAATCTCTCTTCAAACTCCTTTGGATTGCCGTCAGTGGTCATAACTACAATATCGGGCTTTAATGAGACAACTGCCTCTAATGACGGATTTGACATTCCACCTATCTTCTGTTTCTTTTTTGCCTCCTCAGGATAGTCACAGAAATTTGTGATGCCGACAATCCTGTCACCGAGTCCCATTGCAAAAAGGATTTCTGTAATATTTGGTGCGAGGGAGATAATTCGCTTTGGTGGCTCAGCATAAACGGCAGTGATGAGTGACAAGTGAAAAGTGATAAGAAAAATAAAACAGAAGAGAAATTTTGAAAACTGGAAACTTGATTTCATCTTTTCCTCCCTCGAGAAATTTTGATTAAAGAACTTTTGGTCTGGACAGGTTTTCCGGCTTAGGGCTACCTACTTACCCGCCTTCCCATCCCGATATATCGGGTCAGTGGCTTATTCCGGGCTTTCGTTCCCTTCACGGCTGCGGGGCAGCGGAAGAATTACCTTATTGGTTTACTCCTCTTCCCTGACTTCCAGCCAAAATATGAATACCTCAATGCTAAACTTTAAATTGTTATCTCCTTCCTAAGAAATTCGTCATTTTATATCACATTTCATGTGTCATTTTCAATAATGTTTATTTAAAAATTCCCGGTCAATTTATCTACCAGCTTCCCTTCGTATTCAGGAAAGTCCTCGAAGTCCAAGGGTCTCTTGCGTGTCATATTAAGTTTTAAAAGTTTGAAATTCAGCTCTCTGAGCTTCTTAATCCTTTCCTTATCATCATCGGTTGTGTTCATCAATGAACACATATTTACCACTTCGTTTCTAAACTCAAGCTCGGGAGGTATACAGCCGGCATTTTTTAAAATCCTGTAAGCCATTCTCAGGTCTTCAGGAATCCATGTCTCATCCTCAAAATCGATAGGTTTCCCTTTTCCTTCAAGGTTGTCAAACTCGCCATTCGCTATAGCTTCTATAATTCGCCTTTCAGCAATTCTGTAAAAAAATTCCATGGCAGTATATTTATCTTACTTCAAGCATTCTGTCAAGTGCCCTTTTTGCAGTAACCCTTATTTCTTCAGGCACTTTAATAATATATTTGTTTTCTTTCAATGCCCTGACAACACTCTTGAGTGTGGTCTTCTTCATATTCGGGCATATCATATCTTTTCTTAATGGATAGAATATCTTATCAGGGTTTTCTTTTTTCAATCGATACATAAGGCCTATCTCAGTGCCTACTATAAACTCTTTCTCAGAGGATGCCTTTGCAAATCTCAACATCCCGGAGGTGCTCGTTACATGATCTGCCATTTCGAGTACATCAAGCCTGCATTCCGGATGAGCCATTAAAAGGGCTTTGGGATGTTCTGCCCTTGCCTTTTTTACATCTTCCGGTCTTACTCTTTCATGCACATGGCAAAAGCCGTCCCATGCAATAACCTGTTTTTTTGTATTCCTCTGTGCCCACATGGATAAGTTTCTGTCAGGTATGCATATCACTTTTTCGTCAGGCAATGATTCAATGACTTTAACAACATTGGCTGAGGTACAACAGATGTCGCTTTCTGCCTTAACATCAGCTGTTGTATTCACATAAGTCACAACAGGTACACCTGGATACTGTGCCTTTATGTCTTTCAACGTAAACTCAGGAGGGTATATGTAAGGAGGCGGGTTATTAAAACCCGGGAAGCTTTTTCTTTCCCGTCTTGGTGAATCTACATGGATCATATCAGCCATCGGGCATCCGGCATCAATCTCTGTGAGGAGAACAAGCTTATCAGGGGAAAGGATCGAAGCGCTTTCTGCCATGAAATTAACACCTGCAAAGACTATAACATCACAATCTATAGCAGATGCGGTCCTTGAGAGTTCAAGCGAATCGCCTACAAAGTCAGCTATTTCTTGAACCTCATCCCTCTGGTAGTTATGGGCAAGTATAATTGCGCGCCGCTGATTTTTTAGCTTCAAAATCTCTTCCCGGGGAAGGGCTTCATCAAAAGGCATTTAGAACCTGACAGGATTCTTTAAAAAAAGAGCGGAATTTGTGAAAAGGACGGTACCGTCCTCTAAGATGATTTTATAAATCGGTTCACGTTTGTTCTCTTTTTTAGCTGAATCATCTCCTGTTAAAGGATGTGTCGTCTTGCCATTATAAAGTGAGAGGACTTTGCTGACATACTGTTTTGTTTCTGTAATCGGGGGAACTAACCCAAACTTCTCAACAGTCTTTGGGCCTGCATTATAAGCAGCAAGTGCAAGGGTCAGATCTCCGTTAAACCGTTCAAGGAGATATTTCAGGTATCTTGTACCACCTTCGATATTCTCTTCAGGGTTAAACGGATTACGCACATTCATATCACTTGCTGTTGCGGGCATGAGCTGCATAAGACCCATTGCCCCTTTTCTCGAAACAGCCCTGCTGTTCCAGTTAGACTCTGTCTTTATAACTGCCTTTATAAGTGAAGGATCTATATTATAGACTGCTGCCTTTTCATGTACTATCCCGTGATAATCTGTGTTACCCTTAGAATCTGTTCGGGCAGTTTGCTGCTGAACAGGCGTTGTATCTGCCTTTTCTTTAAAAACCCTGTTTGCCTTCTTGCCAAAAGGTGCATCTGTATAGCAGATTATTCCGTTTTCATCTACATACTTGTAGATATCTGCATAAGCAGCATTAAAAATAAACAGGACAAAACAAAATACTATCAGGATGTATCTCATAACAAAATCTTATCATTAAAGGGTTTGTCTGTCAATATTGAATACATAAGTGATAATTTTTGAAGAGAAGGGAGATATAGGGGATTTATTCTTTTTGAAACTATAGGCTTGAGCGCCTCAGACGTACCTGTATGCCTAAGGCATATTCGAGGCCCGTTGGGACCGTCAGGAAAATCAGGGAATATTTATCCCTCTTCGATAATTCCTTTTATAAGTCCCTCTGGTGTTGATTTGATCTTTCTTACAGGAATACCGAGTGCCTCTTCCATATCGTTTAAAGTTATATTATCCAGAAATATGTTTTCTTCATTAAGGACTACATCAGGTATAAGTATCATTTCATGACCTTCTATTTTGTCCAATACTGCTTTTATTACATCTCTCCCTGTTAACAGTCCTGCAACAGTTACAGATGCACCAAAAAACTTGTTCTCAACACGTACTGTATCAATAATAGTAAGGCTTTCTTTTTCAGAGAGTCTTTCTATAGATTTTTTAAGAAAAGGATAGAATGACGTGCCGGTAAAGATAAGAATTTTCTTTTTAAGCTGAAATGTCTTGGGAAGTTTAAGTTTTTTTACCTGATTCATAAAAAGTGGTACCATCCCGACTCCATTTTCTATCTGATGCAGATCTCCATATTCCCTGAGGGTAGGGAATGAACGTTCTGCCTTTAAATATAACTCATCCGCCCCGTATACGACAGGGTTGCCATGTCTTTTCCTAAACCTCTTCTGAAATGATTCTATGATTTTTATTGCATATTCAGCATCTACCTTTTCAACAGGTCGAATGCCATGTTTTTTGTACATAGTCAGGCCAACGGGCACAACTGCAATGGACAGGACATAAGGATAAAACCTGTAAAGATCACTGAGCGTCCGCTGCAGTTCTTCGCCATCGTTGCAACCCGGACAAAGGACAACCTGTAAATTAAACCTTATCTTGTTGTCAGTAAAGAATTTGAGTTCTTTAAGGATGTCCGTAGCCTTTGCATTTCCGAGGAGCCTGTTTCTTAAAGTCCTGTTTGTTGAATGGACAGAAATATATAGCGGACTTAACCTCTGCTCAATAATACGTCTTCTGTCTTCTTTGGTCATATTTGAGAGGGTGATATAATTTCCATAAAGGAAGGACATCCTGTAGTCTTCGTCTTTTATGTAGAGTGTTTTCCTTAGACCTTTTGGAAGCTGTTTGACGAAACAGAAGATACAATTGTTTTTGCACGTCATGATTTTAAAAGGTTTAAAATCTATACCAAATTCCTTACAATCCTTCCGGGATACAAGGATGTTAATATTTTTCCCACCCCGTTTTATTTCTATCTTGAGGTTATCCTCGCTGGAGTAAAATATGAAGTCAATAGGGTCACGAAGTTTATGTGAATTTACAGAGAGAAGTATGTCGTCGGGAAGAAAACCTGATTTTTCGGCCAGACTACCGGGATAAATATTATCTATCTTTATGCCATGTTCAGCCTGCATGTGTTAGTTTTAATCCTCTGTAAATATAGTGAAGTCCGGAGAGTATTGTAATGCCTGCAGTTATCCATAGAAGAAGACTTGGCAAGTCAGGCAGTAAAGGCAGATTAATATGGATAAGGACATAAGCGATGAGTATACTTTGCATCAATATTGTAACTTTGCCAAGCATTGACGGTTCGACTATTGATCTGCCGGAAATAAGATAAAGGAGAAACCAGCCTATAATGATGATGATGTCCCTGCTTATAACCGTTATTGTAAGCCATTTGGGTGTCCAGCCGTAGATGGACAATATAATAAATGCGGTAACAAGCAGAAATTTATCTGCCAGTGGGTCGAGGAATGTGCCCAGTGCGGTCTTCTGGTTTTTAAGACGTGCAAAGAGACCATCAAATATATCTGTGAGTGCTGCGAATATAAACAGATAGAGGGAATAGTCATAGCGTTTGTATATTATTGAGGTTATAAATACAGGGATGATAACTATCCTGGTTATTGTTAATGTGTTGGGTATGTTCAATACCCCCACGGTAATGCCTCCACTTTAAGACAGTTGCAAGTTACATTTACATGTTTCTTGATCTTGTTACTTGCTAACCACCACTTGGTTTTTTTTAAATTATGGGATATTAAAAGGTAATCCTTGAAACCTGAGTTTCAAACCAAGTCTATTATAACATCCGTTATCTATTTTTCCATTCATAAAGGATATTAATGTTGTTGTATGACACTTCTCGACAGCGAAACTATTTTTCGTTGACCCATATAAGGATGCTAAGAAATGCCTTCTTGCAGCGGCCTTCCTGCCTTTTAGTAGGGCGATTTCTCCAAGTCCAAGCCTGCAGTAAACTGTACCTCTCGGATCTTTTGTTTTTTTAAAGAGCAGCATTGCCTTGATAAAGTTATTACGTGCATTGTTTAATTTCCCCGTCATCTTATAAGTTGTCCCGAGACTCCATAGAGTATAAGAATAGCTTACCTTGTCACCAATCCTTTTATATAGTCTGATCGCCTTTCTGAAATTAGCAAGGGCACGTTTATAATCCTTTATCATCCTGTAAGCATTTCCTGTACCACAATAGGAATAAGCCCTTCCAAATATATCTTTGATATCGGAAAATAATCTGTGTGCAGAGGTATAGTACTTGAGGGAATCTCTAAATTGTCCTGCAATACGGGATGTACCGCCGAGACCACACAGGCAGTAACCGATACCATGGACGTCTTTAAGAGATTTAAATATTTTATAGGATTCCCTGAACATTTTGATTGCGCCTATGATGTTTCCCTTTATCCTTAAGGCTCCCGCCTCTGCCCATAGCGTAAAGGCAAGTCCCTGGCTATCGCCTTTTCTCTGGTACACCCGCCTTGATTCACGGATAAGTTTTATTGCTTCCTTCCATTTACCCAGTGCCCTTAATGAAAGACCCAACCCAACCTTTGCATCAGCAGCCTTAATCGAATCCTTTATTTTCTTAGCAAGCCCGATTGCATTTGCATAGCTTTTTGCAGCAAGGTCAAAATTGCCCACCATTCTGTAAGTATCGCCCAGAGAAAGCATACAGTGAAACATTCTGTCCATGTCACATATTTTGGTGTATCCCTGCAATGCCTTTTTGAACAGTCTGAGAGATTGTGGGTAAAAAGACTTTTCTCTTAGCTTTTCTGCATTGTAAAGAATATTATCTATTTCCAACGATTTCTCTAAATTGTTTAATGGTCGTTCCGTAGTTTTTAGAATTAAAAAAGGCAGAACCCATCACAAGGATGTCTGCGCCGGCAGATATAATGTCTGCTGCATTCTCGAGTTTTATCCCACCATCTACCTCAATAAGAGTTGGGAACCCTTTCTCCCTGAGGAGGTTTTTTAAAGTCTTTATCTTGTCGATGATTTGTGGAATAAAGTCCTGTCCGCCAAAACCCGGATTTACAGACATCAGGAGAGCAATATCAGCATCCGGTAGTATGTGTTCCAGGCTCCATATAGGTGTTGCAGGATTAAGCGAAACGCCGGCCTTTATTCCGCTTTCCTTTATGCGTTGAATTGTCCTGTGCAGGTGCACAGAAGCCTCATAATGGACTGTCAGGTAATCCGCGCCTGCTTTTATGAAATCCCTTAGATATTTGTCTGGTTCCTCGATCATCAGATGGACATCGAGTGGTAAAGGGGTAATCTTACGGATAGATTTTACTATAGATGAACCTATGGTTATGTTAGGGACAAAATGACCGTCCATAATATCAATGTGGAGCATGTCAGCCCCTGCTGCTTCAGCTGCTTTTATCTCTTCCCCGAGTTTCAGAAAATCGGCAGAAAGTATTGAAGGTGCTATCTTGATCATATTTCCCCCGGAAATCCAAAATCTATAATTAAATATTCAGAACAGCTTCAAATAAATTGTATCTCCAGCCTTTACCCGCCTACCAGGTTCCGGTTTTTGTGTCTCTATTTCTTCTCCTGAGCCTTCAGTCTCTATTTTAAGATTCAGCTTTTTTATGATGTCTTTTGCTTGTTCAAAAGACATCCCTTTAAAATCAGGGCAGTGATAGATTACATCATAAGGGCCGAGACTGACAAGTACTGTGATATGATCACTCACCTCCTCATCAGGTCCGGGTTTTTGAGCTACAATTTTGTCCTTTTCGACTGTATCTGAATGTACCATTATTACCTTTGCTATCTTCAATCCTTTCTGAAGCAGCATAGGTTCAGCATTTAATAGTGTTTCGTTTACGAGCATCGGAACTGACTTTACCCTTGGTCCTTTGCTGATGACGACCTTTATGCCCCTTCGTTCTTTTACTTTATTTCCTGCCGGGACATCCTGTCTGAGTATGTTTCCTGGTGGGACGGCAGGATCATAATCTTCACCTTCAATCTTGAGATAGAGTCCATTCCTTGTGAGCAGCTTGTTTGATTCTAAAGGGCTTTTTCCGTAAAGATTAGGTACCTCGACTGTCCGGCTGAAACTCAGGACCTTGAAAGTAAGATAACCGAAGATAAGGCCGAGGAATATGAATGCAAGAATATAAAAAGGAAACTTTATTAAATTACTTGTTTCTTTATGCAAAATTTTACTCGGAAGAAATTTTTCTCTTATCTTATTCATTTTCTATGTATCTCAAAAAAACTTTAATTATAAGGAACCTTACCAAAAAACTCTATTGCCTCTTTGACTTTTGCTAAATCAACTTTGGTATTAAGGCATGGTCCGAAAGGCCGTTCGTTTGTTATTCCCAATATCGGAAGTGGATACGTATCAACTATTCCGCTACTCAGGTCGTTTTCGCATGCAACGGCAACTACTGCTTCTGGTTTTATATCATTTATAATTCTCCTTGCAAGGGAACCTCCTGTTGCAACAAAAAGTTGTAAATGATTTTCATCAGCAATCTGAATCAGGTCTTTTATCTCACATCTGCCGCATCCTTCACAATTATAGATGTTATATGTAAGCCTGATGGCGCATTTGTCTATCTGGAGGCAGTGCGGTAATAGAAGCAATATCTTTTTTGTCTTAGGCCTTTCTCTTTTAACAAGTTTATTATTAAAGTTAATGATAAACTTCTGATAAGCCTCTTTTTTATTTTTCATGAAAGAGCCGGCGAGCATAAGGAGCGGGTATAAAATTTTAAGAGTAAACCCTCTAACCCATCTACGACTCATCAAAAAAAGCTCCCTCTTTTAATCGTCTCCCCTGGAGGAAGGCTTTAGCAGACATTGGTATCTTGCCCTCTGGCTGCAATTCAATTATCGAGATTAATCCTTCTCCTGTACCAACTATAAGTTCTTCGCCTGTCTTCTCAACCCTGCGAGGTATACCAGAGCCTTCAAGCATCTTTACCCTGGTAATTTTAATCCTTTCTTTATTTAAATAACAATAGGCACAAGGCCAAGGATACATACCACGGACAAAGTTAAATATCTCTGTTGCAGTTTTTGACCAGTTAAGCCTTCCATCCTCCTTTTTGAGAGGAGGGGCATAACCTGGAGTTCCCTTCTGAGGAATTGGTTTAATATATCCACTTCTTATACCTTTTATAGTTCTAATCAATAAAGATGCGCCTTTCTCTGCAAGCTTATTGCCAAGGGTCTCTGCATTATCATCAGAGGATATTTCTGTCTCTTCCTGTAACAGGATATTACCTGTGTCAAGTCCTTCATCCATAAGCATTGTAGTTATACCTGTCTTCTTTTCACCATTAATTATCGCCCACTGGATTGGAGCTGCTCCTCTGTATTTCGGCAGCAGCGAGGCATGTACATTGATACAGCCATGTGAGGGAAGTCTGAGAATCTGTGCAGGCAATATCTTTCCATATGCAACAACAACAATGATTTCAGGCATTATTTTAGAAAGCCCGTTAAGAAATAAAGGGTCTTTTATATTAACTGGCTGTAAAATCTTAATTCCTCTATCAATAGCAAGTTCTTTAACTGGTGAAGGGGAGGATACACGACCTCTTCCTTTTTTTTTATCAGGCTGTGTAACAACTGCAATAACCTCTTCCTCTGATTGAAGGAGTGCAACGAGTGAGGGGATAGCAAATGCAGGCGTGCCAAAGAATATTATACGCATTTAAAAGATCCTAAAATGGCAGGTAGCATACCTCAAAAGTTTTTTTATTCCTTCTTGTCTTTTAAAGACTTCTTATATCGTCTTTTGAAAAATTCTCTTTTAATTGGGCTCATCCTGTCAATAATAAGAAGCCCGTCGAGATGGTCTATTTCATGCTGCAGAGCTCTGGCGAGAAGACCTGTACCTTCTATCTCCACAGTCTTTCCTTCTCTATTAAGGCCCCTGACATAGACTCGCTCAGCCCTTTTTATAGTTGTCATATATCCAGGAATACTCAGACATCCCTCTTCATCCTCAACTATGCCTTCTTTTTCAATAATCAAGGGATTTATCAGGACTATAAGTGGTTTCTTGTCTTCTTTCAGACTTATATCTATTACGCATACTCTCTTCGGAATACCTACCTGATTGGCTGCAAGCCCCACACCCCTTGCGGCATGCATAGTTTCTATCATGTCTACTATAAGATGCTGAGTATGAGCGTCTATACTTTCTACAGAAGCAGCCTTTTGTTTTAGAATCTTTTCAGGATATTTTTTTATAGTGAGTAAGGCCATGTTTTATTATAAAACATTTCAATGGGATATGTCTGAGTGAAAGCCGTTGATAAATTGAAATATAAGAATAAAATTGTGTATTATACTCGTTATATCGGATAGCAGGAAATACTATCCGTATAATTTTTATCCGGAGGTTTTTAGATTAAGATTATCAATTTTGATTCTAAAGAGGACAGAGAGATTTACAGACACAGCGCATCGCATATAATGGCCCATGCTGTGAAACAACTCTTTCCTGATGCAAAACTTGCGATAGGTCCTGCTATAGATGAAGGTTTTTATTATGATTTTGATATAGACAGGGCTTTTACACCGGAAGACCTTTCTTCGATAGAAAAAAAGATGTCAGAGGTAATAAAACAGGACAATCCATTTGTGCGCAAGATTGTTTCAAAAGAAAATGCAATCGAACTATTTAGAAAAATGGGCGAGGATTATAAGGTCGAACTTCTTGAAGAAATAACAGACAAAGAGGTCTCCCTGTATGAAGAAGGTAGTTTTGTAGACCTCTGCAGGGGACCGCATATCGATTCTACAGGCCGGCTCTCTGTATTTAAACTGTTGAGTATTGCAGGTGCATACTGGCGCGGAAATGAGAAAAATAAGATGCTCCAGAGGATTTATGGTACAGCCTTTACAGAGGAAAAGGACCTGAAGAAATACCTCAATTTCCTTGAAGAGGTTAAGAAGAGGGACCACAGAAGGCTTGGTAAGGAACTTGACCTGTTCAGCATCGGTGAAGAGATAGGGGCCGGGCTTATCATCTGGCACCCAAACGGTGCATTGGTAAGAAGGGCAATAGAAGATTTCTGGTTAGATGAACACTATAAGGCAGGTTACAAAATTCTTTATACACCGCATATAGCTAAACTCAATCTTTGGCAGAAAAGTGGCCATCTCGATTTTTACAGGGAGAATATGTATTCTCCAATGGAGATTGAAGGGACAGCCTATGAAATTAAACCCATGAATTGTCCTTTCCATATTCATGTATATAAAAATTCGTTAAGGAGTTACAAAAACCTTCCAATAAGATATGCTGAGTTAGGAACGGTTTACAGATATGAACGCTCTGGTGTCCTGCATGGGCTTTTACGTGTCAGAGGTTTTACACAGGATGATGCACATATATTCTGCAGAGAAGATCAGATAGAGGATGAGATACTGAAAGTCCTTGAGTTTACACTTTTCATACTGAGGATATTTGGGTTTGAGCACTATGATGTTTACCTTTCAACAAGACCTGAAAGATATGTTGGAAGCCTTGAGAACTGGGAAAGGGCAACCAATGCCCTTAAAGGGGCACTTGAGATAAAAGGACTTTCTTATGAGATAGACATAGGTGAAGGTGTTTTTTATGGTCCTAAGATAGACATAAAGGTCAAGGATTCACTAAACAGGCCATGGCAGTGCAGCACTATTCAGGTTGATTTCAATAACCCCGAAAGGTTCGACATGACTTACAGAGGAAGTGACGGTAAAGAACACAGACCGATAATGATACACAGGACATTGATGGGGTCTTTAGAAAGGTTCTTCGGGATACTTATAGAGCATTATGCAGGCGCATTTCCTTTATGGCTTGCACCTGTGCAGGTTGAGGTTCTTACAATCGCAGAAAGACATGCGGATTATGCGATTGCATTATCAGAAAAGTTAAGATCAGAGGGAATAAGGACTGAGTTAAATATTGATAACGAAAAGATTGGCTATAAGATCAGGAGCGCCGCTGTAAGAAAGGTACCATTTTTGATTATAATAGGGGATAAAGAAGTTTCAGAAAAAAAGGTTACTGTTAGAAAACGCTCAGGCGAAAACATTGGCCCATTTACAACAGATGAATTTATCGGAATGATAAAAGACAAAGAAAAAGACAGGGTTTAAAAATTTGTATTTAGATTTTTTATTGTTAATAGTATAATTTCAATTGCTCGATTTAAAAGTTTATTGCTTGTGGAATTCGACAATAGGTTTATAAATTAGATGTTTTAAAATCAGGAGGTGAAAGTATAAGCAAAGATATAAGGGTTAACGCACAGATAAGGGCTAAGGAGGTCAGGCTTATAGATTTCGATGGGAACCAGCTCGGTATAGTACCAATAAATGATGCATTAAGGATTGCCGGCGAGAGAGGACTTGATCTTATAGAAGTAGCATCAAATGTTATCCCTCCGGTTTGCAAGATACTCGATTTTGGGAAATACAGGTACCAATTAAGCAAGAGACAGACTCAGAGGAAGACAATTGATGTTAAAGAGATTAAGATCAGGCCTCAAATAACAGAACATGACCTTGGGCTGAAGGTGAAAAGTATCAGACGTTTTCTTGATGAGGGTAACAAGGCAAAGGTAACGATGTTTTTTAAGGGTAGGGAGATTGTCAGACGAGACCTCGGGATGAAGGTATTCGGGAGAATAACCCAGTTGCTTACCGGAAAGTTTAACCTTGAACAGGCGCCAAGGCTTGAAGGTAATCACATAACAATGGTCATTGCATCAAAATAAATAAGAAGTAAGAAGTGAAATCATAACTTCCCAATTCCTATTTCTCATTTTACAGTTTATTAGGAGGATAAGATGCCAAAGCTTAAGACCCACAGGGGGGCGGCAAAGAGATTTAAGGTGACAGGTACAGGTAAGATAAAAAGGTGGAGCGGTTATAAGGGCCATCTTCTCACAGGTAAATCTGCAAAAAGGACGAGAAGGCTCAGGACAGCATCTTTAGTTTCTGATAGCGAATGTGTTAACATTAAGAGACTTTTACCTTATTTATAAAAATAATTACTAATTGAGAATTACTAATTAAGAATTTGAGGAGGAATAGATGCCGAGGGCAAAGGGTGGATTCAAGACGAGGAGAAGAAGGAAAAAGATATTAGAGAAGGCAAAAGGGTACTACGGAGCTAAAAGCCGCCTTTACAGAGTTGCGACAGAAGCTGTCGATAAGGCACTGCAATATGCTTATAAGGATCGTAAGGTAAAGAAGCGTGAGTTCCGTTCTCTCTGGATTGCCAGGATAAATGCTGCTGCACGTGCGCTTGGGCTGAGTTACAGCCAGTTTATGTTAAAGCTGAAAAAGGCAAACATAGCATTAAACAGGAAGGTACTTGCAGATATGGCCTACAATGATCCTTCTGCTTTCAGTCAACTCGTAGAGAAAGTGAAAAATTGAAGTAAGAAGTGGAGGACATACTTTCTCTAAAAAATTCATTTCTAAAAGAATCGAAATCAGCCGCATCTGTGGCTGAACTCCAGCAGCTAAGGATAAAATATTTAGGTAAAAAGGGCCTTGTTACTTCAAAACTCAAGGCTCTTTCCACAATCTCTCCAGAGTTAAGACCGGCATACGGCAAGGCAGTAAATGAAGTTAAGGTTTATATTGAAGAAGAAATAAACAGGATAGAGGCTCTTCTTAAAAAAGAAGAACATAAAAAGCGTATCGTTTCAGAGGCTGTAGATATAACCCTGCCGGGGAAGTTCACACCATTTGGCAGGGAGCATCCTATCAATAAGGTACTTTATGAAATAACCCGGATATTTGTTTCAATGGGTTTCGAGGTTGAAGAGGGACCTGATGTGGAGCTCGACTATTATAATTTTGAAGCACTAAACATACCTAAGGACCATCCTGCGAGAGACATGCAGGATACATTTTATATTTCTGACGATATTGTCCTCAGGACTCATACCTCGCCTGTCCAGATAAGGGTTATGGAAAAGAGGAAGCCACCTTTAAAGATTATTGCTCCCGGAAAGGTTTACAGATGCGATGCAGATATATCTCATACCCCGATGTTCCACCAGGTAGAAGGCTTCATGGTTGATACAGATGTTGCATTCAGCGATCTCAAAGGTGTGCTGGAATCGTTTATCCATAGCATTTTTAGTGCTGAGACCCCTGTAAGATTCAGGCCGAGTTTTTTCCCGTTTACAGAACCGAGCGCAGAGGCAGATATCGGCTGTATCTTCTGTTCCGGAAAAGGGTGCAGAGTGTGTAAGAACACAGGATGGCTCGAGATATTAGGTGCTGGTATGATAAATCCGAGGGTGTTTGAGATGGTCGGATATGATCCTGAGGTATATTCAGGTTTTGCTTTTGGGATGGGTGTAGAGAGGATAGTTATGCTCAAATATTCGATTGATGATATAAGACTATTCTTTGAGAATGATATGCGGTTTTTGAAGCAGTTCTGATTGGTGCCGCCCCCACAGACGATCTCGAGTAAAAAGTTGATTTCTTCATCTACTTTACATAACATCTGATTCTATTATGATGAGACTTTCCCATCCTACTGCGCACCACAACGGGATCTATATGTCAACAATTATCGATAGAAACATGCAATCGGCGTCACTGAGTCTACGGCGTGAAACTGTGAGCATTGGGCTGGATGTCAAATTATGCCGCAACGAACTCGATCTTGACCCGCGTCCCAGTTGCTTCGGCGATCTTTTCCAAGGTCTTGAGCGTAAAGCCCTCGTACTCGCCGCTCTCGATCCTCGAAATCGCCTGTTGGCTGGTGCCCATAAGCTCCGCCAATTGCTGTTGCGACAGTCCTTTCTTCTCGCGCAGCTTCGCGATCTTCATCGCCAGTTTGAGGGCTTGCCGCTCTTCCTCATAATGAGCTCTGAATTCGGGATCTTTGAGATCTTCGCACAACCTGCTTCGGAATGTCCTAACTTTGCCTTTTTTCATGTTACACCTCCTGTCGTCAAACGTCTGATCCAGTCTTCCATGCGTCTTTCCGCCAACTCAATGTCCTTCTCTTTCAATTGCTGTGTCTTCTTGGAAAAAGCATGTGCCAATACGATCTGATCACGAGCCTGGAAGAAAAAGAGGATGCGGTACTGATTCGAACTTTGGTGTATCCTCAACTCCCTGATTTTTCCTCTCACGACATCAGCATAAGGCCGCTTGAGATTCGGACCCTGCTCTTCCAGGAGCGACAGGTGCGCTGCCACCTTCGCCCGCGACTTTTTGTCCAGTCCATCTAAAAAATCATCGACCGGTGAATCTCCCCGCTCAGTCGTGTAGAAGATAAGATCGTACAAGTACACCTCCACGCTGTATTTATTATATACATCATGATTGATGTATTGTCAAGCTGACCTGTTTGTTTTCGTCTCAAGGAACCTGTCGATATCGGTAGCACCGGATATAAGAAACTTCAAGAAACTGGCATTTCTTAGGCGCAATGTTTCGCTGATACTTAGCAAGACAAGATATTGCTGAATGCCCTTTGCCGTTGAAGAACCACCGATAACTTTCATCAGAAACACAAATCGAAGAGAGAAAAGAGGGGACGTTGTCAATTTAAGCAACATAATCCTTGCACAAGCGTTTTATATCTTCCTGTTCAATCACATTACTTTCTTCGACACGACTCGAAGCAGCTTACACGGACTGAGGGATGACCGAAACAGGGAAGACTTTGTGTGGAGATACTATAATAAGTTGCTTATGTTGGCAACGTCCCTAAGAATTCTTTACACGTCCCTAAGAATTCTTTATGACTTTTGAAGGTTCGCACCGGCCATGTTTATCAAAACGGCTTCAGTCATACGGAGGTCAGCCCCGGAAAGATCGGTGTTAATAAATTTTGCGCATGATATTTTTGAATTCGTGAAGTTCACCTCCCGGAGATTTGCCTCTGAAAAATCCGCTCCGATAAAGGAAGAGAAGGTGAGGTCAGACTTTTCGAGGTGAGCCCGTCTGAAGACCGCACCTGCAAAGTTAGAACTGCTCATGTCACAACCGGATAAATCGGAGTCCTCAAAATTCGACATGCTCACATTCGATTTGCTTAAATTGGCGCCTTTCAGATTACATCGTTTAAATTGGGCGGCAATCAGATCGAGTTGACTTAAATTTAATCCGGAAAGGTCATATCCGGAGCAATCCCCCGTTGTATTGGCCAGCTTAATGACATCGCTTCGCGAAAGTTTTTCCATGATCTTTACTTATTTGCCAAAAGCCGGAAGCTTTGAATAATCCTCTCAGCCTTCACCTTATCACTGTCATAACGGTCTGCCAGAGTGAAATGGCTGATTACGTATCCCTTCATATTGTAAACAAGAACATAGTGGTCCATTACGGCTTCTTGCCCACGGCCCTTTGCATATATCTGAAACCATTGTGCCGGGACTCCGGAGAGAGTTGTGGAACCTGAGGCAGTTTCATGCCCTTCGCGGCCTGCGCGATTGAGGTATGCGTTACGTACTTCTCGATAGAAGTCTTCAAAAGACTGTTTTTCCGGAGTAAGAGAAATTACCTCAACCATAATTATACGATCAGCAGGGGGTGCCTTATCGCGAAACCTTAAGATGAATGCATTGGGTTGTACTTCCGTACTCTGGGTCATTCCTTCAGGAACCGCGATTGAGAAGCCGTGCTCTGTATTCGTGTAAGTGAGGGTTTCTTTATTACTTTGAGTGCAGCATACTAATAAAAATCCAAGAGCTATGGTGGGAAAAATGGTTCTTGCGTTCACTTTGTTTTTCCAGCTTGTCTTAACAAAAGTTGCATTTTTAAAATATCAATAGTCAACTCAGACCCTCAACGTTTTTCTTTGAATATTTCCATAATCTTTTAAAAATGATCCGGGTGCCCTATATTTTCTTTCTATTTTTTCGTATATTTTTCTATTAGCTCAATAATTTCTTTGGAATCATAAA